>NZ_QGSW01000023.1:0-14015 GCF_003176715.1 Micromonospora sp. S4605 | reverse complement strand
GAAAGCCTTCCAGTCGTGTTACCACACTTTCGACCCCGTACACCGGATCCCGGCCAACCGCAGGCCCGTAACCAGCACAAACCCGAGACGGACCGAGCTCATGTGTCTACGAACTGCGGAACCCGGGTTGATGTTCTTGCGTCCGGCGAGCCAGTCGGTCAGGTACGCCTCCATGGTTGGTAGTTCGGTGGGGGTGATGTCCAGGTGCAGCGCCCGGCGGATCTGATCCGGGGTGGGGATGGGGGCGCCGGTCTTGACGGCGGTTTCGATGAGGTCGCCGGTCTTGACCGTGACGTGCGAGTCGGTGGGGTCCGGGACGGCGAGCGCAGCCCGGATGCGGCCCAGGACGGCGTCGGCCTCGGCCTGAGTCGTGTAGGGCCCGTGGCGTAGCGGGCGGCGGATGCCGTCTGCGCTGGCGGGGAGTTCGATCTGCCAGTGCCATTGGCCGTGGTTGCGGGACCAGCCGCCGCCGGGCCGGCGAAGCTGGGGACAGGAGCGTCCCAGTCGCCGGCCCGTGGCGGTGTCGCGGCAGCCGCAGCGTTTGAAGGTGGATCCCTTCACTCATCGTCTCCTGGGTGCTCCGTACGGTGCCGCCAGCGGTGATGGGTGGAATCCGCTGGTGGCGGGGTCGTCGCATCCACGCTCACCTTCGCGTCGGGATCAAGTCGCCGGCTGCCGCCGGCCGGAGCCGGGTCGTCGAGCAGAAGGAGGTGGAGGAGGCCGGCGACCGGGACGATGATGCGGCTGCCGGCGCGGATCAGTGGTGCGGGGAAGGCGTCGGTGGCGGCGAGTCGGTAGGCCTGGGATCGGCTGATCCCGAGAACCGACGCGGCCGTGGCGAGGGTAGTCGTCACGCCGAGGGCGCGGACGCGGACGCGGTCGACGGTCCACACCTCGCCGGAGACCTGCGCAAGCGTGGCGGGCGTGGTGTCTGTCGTGGTGTCGGGGGTCTGCTCAGTTGGGTTCACGTAGGTGCTCATGATTCGGGGTTCTCCTGCCCGTTCGGTGGATGTCTGAGGTGCGTGGGTTCGATAGGACTCGTCGGTCGGGGCAGCCTCGCGCCGTCCAGCGCGCTGGCGTGCATCGCCTGCTGCTGACTTGAGGGCGGTTGTGCCATCAGGGTCACCGGTGGAGTTGGCTCCGCCTGCGGCGCGGGCGCCGAGGCCGCCTCAGCTTTGAAAATCTTGAGGAGTTCGGATACCCGGGTGTTGGACACGGTGTAGCCGGCTCCCCGGAGGGCTTCGGCGAGCGCCGCCCGGGTCAATGCCTGCCCGTCCGCGATGAGTTGGTCGCGGACGCGTCGCGCCGCCGCCAGCAGCTTGGCCACGTCGCCGGAGTGCTGCGCGGACCGTCCCCTGCCTACTTCGCGGCGACGGCGATCCCGGTCGTCTGGCTGATGGCCGGCGTCCAGCCCGCGGACGGTCCGCGCGCTGGACCGCTTCCCCGCCGTCCCGGCGGACCGCGTCCTCTCGGCGGGTCCGCTCTGGGGCGCGGTTTGCGTGGGCTGGTCCGGCAGATGGTGTGCGGTCCGGGCGGCGTTGGTTGAGGGCTTGGTGCCGGCGTAACCGAGAGCGACCTTGACCATGACAAGGAAGCCGAGAGCGGGTACGGCCGCGGCGATCCAGCCGATCGGTGACGGCTCGGCCTCCACGACCTGCGCGGCGAGAGACAGCGTGACCGCGCAGGCCAGCACGCTCGCGGGGAACACCGTCGGGGTGTGGGCGCGTTTGCGGCGGCGCAACTCCAGGCCGGAGGCGATGGACATCAGCTCCAGGACGATCGCGTCGGCCCAGGCCAGCCAGCCCGGTTGGCCGTGGGCGGCGGCGACGTTGTGGACGTGGGTGAAGCTGGCCGCTCCCGCCGCCCCACCAATCGCCAGCATGATCACGATCTGGACGCCGCCCTCGATGCGGCTGCTGCGCAAACCAGCGTTCGGGTCAGGAACCGATGCCGTCGTGGCGGACCACCTCCCCGGACCGGGCTGCGGCGAAGGCTCGTCCGCCACCTCTGTAGGGCCGGAACGGTACGCGGACGGTCCGGGCGTGGTCGTCCGGGACCTTGGCGGCGGACGGGGACCAGCAGCCTGTCGCGGACCGTCCGCGGTGGGCGCGCGACGATACCTCCGCCCTGTCGCTGCCGGAAGGGACCGGCACTCTCACCGATCTGTCGGGCACAGCTGACCGGGCGCTGACAGACCGGTGAGAGTGGCCCGGTCTTGCTGTCTCCCGCGAGCGCGAGGTACTGTCCGCGGCCGTCTTGCCGCTGCCGGGTATCACGCCGCCTCACCCGCCCGTCCGACGTCAACGACGTACGAGGCCAGGTCGGCCAGCCGCTGCCGCTGCCCTCCCCCGCCGGGGACGGCCCAGACCGCCTCAGCGGGACACAGGCCCGCCGTGGCGGCGTAGTCGCGGGCGCCGGTAGCGACGGGCACCTGTGGTGGCGTGTCGGCGAGTAGGCGGCGCAGGTTGGCCTCTCGGGCGGCGGAGTGCAGCCAGAACAGCACCGGCCACGCCCGCCCAATCTTGGCGAACAGCTCCCGGTAGCTGGCCAGCTTGCCGGTCAGCACCGCGAGCTGCTCGCGACCGGTGTCGTACTCGACGAAGAACGGGACCATGACGCCGCTCTCGGTCCAGAGGCCGTAACCGTCCGGGCGCACCCGCGGCTGGTACGCCCGTACCAGGCCCGGATCCTCAAGCCGAGTAAACGTGCCAGAACGCTGGCACGCCGCCTCCGACAACCAGTCGACCAGCTCTGCTCTGGGATTGGTGCGGGCATAGCCAGCCAGTTCGGTGAAGAAGCCGTTCACCCCGAGCCGGTGCGCCAGGCTCCGACTTGAGGTCCAGCGTCGCCGCTCCACGCGGGCGTGGTCACGCCGGGGTGGCCGCTCGTCCCGGCTGGCGGCGACGACCTCGGCGCCGAGCTGGTCGATGACGTAGTGATACGGATACGAGCCCCCGTCGGCGCGCTGTGGCCGGAACCGGGCCACCAGGCGCAGCCGATACAAAGTGCGCAGGCGCCGCTGGCAGAAGTCCAGCGACGAGAACAGCGCCTGGGCGATCTGGAACGACGGCAACACACCGTGGTCGTACAGCCAGCCCAGCAGCACCCGATCCCGATCGGTCAGCTGCGACTGAACCCGCAGAACCGGATCATCCACCAACCACCACCTCCCTCGACACGGATGCTGCTCCCCAGGGGGAGAGACCCGAGACCAGGCAGGGTCTGTCGCAGGACAAGGCTCCAGCGCTGACAGACGGGCTGACCTGCGGTGTGAGAAGGAACAGGGGGTCCGTTCGGGGATCCGGCTGAAGACTGACCCCGACGGGGACGTCAAGCCCGACCCCCGAACGGAGGTCAAGCCGGAATCTGTCACCGTCAGCGACCCTGGCAGCGGAGAGACGTGGGGAGAACAAGGGAACTCCTCTGTGGTGTTGAAGAAGTGGTCGCCGCCGGTGCGGCACCTGCGGCGGTACGCCGCGCTGCCTGCCGGAAGACCGGGGCGCGCGGCCGAACCAGCGCCCGGCAACTCACGGAGGGCGAGCAGGCGCGATCCGCTCTGGAGATGTCAAGGAACGTGCCGGCCCACTACCGGGCCGGCACTGCGGATGAGTTCAGCGCCCTCCGCGCCGGGTTGCCGGGGCCGTAGCGTCGCCGGCTGAACGTGGACTGGGGCTGGTTGACCTCGGCGCTGCGGCGACTGGACCTGCCCGATCCACGGGTCGCGCCCAGGGCCGCAGCGCGGGACACGTGTACGCCGACCTGCTGCAGCACCCCGTTGCTAAAGCGCTGACCTGCGCCGATACGAGCGCTGGAATTTTGGAAGCGGCCGGGAATGGGTTTGGGGAAGCGCTGGCGGCCGGTGGGCTCTGCCTGGTCCGTCCGGCGTGGACAGACTCTTGTCGCACCCCGCCGCTACATTCTGTGCGCGCCTTCTAGCCCACAGTTGATCTGGGGAGGTTGAAGTGGCTCGACGCAAGAATCGGCGGCGCCGGGGCAAGCGCAGCGACGGGGTGACGCTCGCCGCGATCGGCGGGGGCCTGCTCGCCGTGTCGGCCGTGGTTCAGGTCGTGCGCGAGCACCCGGTCATTGCCTCCCTGGTCGTGCTCGCCGCGCTCGCCGGCCTGAGCGCCTGGGTGTACTTACGGTGGGCAGGCGAGCGGCAGTTGGCCGAGCACGAGCGCAACGTGGCGGTCACCGACCACATGTCTGGGCCGGAGTTCGAGCAGTTCGTCGCGCGGCTGATGCGCGCCAGCGGATACCGCAACGTCACGGTCTCCGGGGGCTCCGGCGACATGGGCGCCGACGTGATCGGGCAGTCACCGTGCGGGCGCCGGGTGGTGGTCCAGTGCAAGCGGTACAAGGGCAACCTGGGAAGCCCACACGTCCAGCGGTTCGCCGGGACGGCCCGCGAGATCCACCGCGCTGACGTCGCGCTGTTGGTGACCACCGGCCGCCCGACCGCGCAGGCGCGGGATGTGGCGCTGCGCTGCCGCATCATGCTGGTGGACCGGCCAGCGCTGGCCCGGTGGGTCAGCACACAGGCGCTCCATCTGGAGCACTGAGCCAAGCCCGCGGAAGCGCCGGCGCCGGGCTGGTGGGTCAGCGAGACTTGTGCACCATGACAAGAAGATGATCATGAGGATCAGCCCGAACCAGAAGCTCCAGACACCGTTGACCCTGTGGTAACCTCGCCGGCCATCACCCGTGTTGATCACTTTGGGCAAGGAGGGCACAATCGCAGGGTGATCGCGAGCGTGTTCTTCGACGTGGGCGAGACGATCGTCGACGAGTCCCGGGAGTACGGGACCTGGGCGGACTGGCTGGGCGTACCCCGGCACACCTTCTCGGCGGTCTTCGGGGCGGTGATCGCTCGCGGCCTGGACTACCGGGAGACGTTCCAGGTCTTCCGGCCGGGGTTCGACCTGGCCGAGGAGCGGAAGCGCCGAGCTGCGGTTGGCCAGCCGGAGCACTTCTCCGAGGAGAACCTGTACCCGGATGCTCGGCCGTGCCTGGCCGCGCTGCGCGAGTTGGGCGTGCAGGTCGGCCTGGCCGGAAACCAGACCGCACGGGCAGAGACGATCCTGCGCGCTTTGGACCTGCCGGTGGACGTGATCGGCACGTCGGACGGCTGGGGCGTGGAGAAGCCATCGGCGGCGTTCTTCGACCGCGTCGCCGCGGAGGCGGGCTGCCCCTCCGATCAGGTGCTGTACGTCGGGGACCGGCTGGACAACGACATCCGGCCCGCACAAGAGGCCGGGATCGTGCCCGCGCTGGTGCGGCGCGGCCCTTGGGGGCACATGCTCGATGACAGGGCGGTCAGCGAGCGCTGTCTGTTCCGGCTCGACTCGCTGGCTGAGCTGCCCGAACTGGTACGCAAGCACAACGAGTCAGCGGCTTAGCTGCAACGTAGTAGCCCGGGGCGATGCTGCTCTTACCCGAGCCGAGGTTCCCGGGCGCAGACGAGGGCTGTGTTCGGGGCTGTCGGTGGCAACGGCGTCAGCGGCCACGGTGCCGTGCCCCCTCGAAGTCAGTCGTTGCGGACGGTGAGGCCTAGGGCGTGGATGGCCAGCTGGGTGAGGTCAGGCAGTTGGTCCTCGCCGAGGGTGACGCCCTGCAGATTCTCGAGGGGTGCCTTGAGCCCTTGGAGGCGGCTGCCGCGCAGGTCGGTGCCGTCGAGGTGGCAGGAGTCCAGTTCCAGGCCAGCGAGGTCGCAGGACCGCAGAGCTAGGCCAGGCAGCCGGCAGGAGGACCAGGTGGCGTTGGCGAGGATGCAGTCGGTGAAGGCAACCGAGCCGGCGGCGGTAACGCGTTGGAGGGCGGAGTAGTCGAAGCGGCACCCGTCGAACAGGACCTCCTTGAGCCGGACGTCGGTGAGTCTGGTGCCGGTGAACCGTGAGCCGGTGATCGCGCATCGCTCGATGGTGGTGCCGGTCAGGGTCGCACCGGAGAAGTCGGTGCGGGTGATCTCGCAGCCGTAGAGACTGCCGGCTTCCCAGGTGCTCTCGCTGAGGTCGCCACCGGTGATCAGGCTGCTGCGGATGCTAGTTCCCTCAAGCTGCGCACCGCGCCGGGAGGCGCCGTCGACGATGGCCTCGGTGAGGTCGTCGGCCAGGTCGCTGGTGCTGTCGAGGTCATCCGGGTCGAGGTCCGGCAGCAGGATCTTGACGTCGCCAACTGTCGTGGTGCGCATATGTCCTCAACCTGTGTAGGCGCGGGGTGGGCATGCCACCCCGCGCATTCCGTGGCGGGGCTACTTCTTCTTGTTCCAGTTGTCCCAGCCGGGCCGGCTGTCGAACTTCCCCCGGTTGTCCCAGGTGGGCCGGTTGTCGAACTTCGCCGCGTCGATCGACGCTACCGACCGATCGGGATCGACGCCGAGGCGGATGAGCTGTTCGGGTGCAGCGTTGACGAGGGTCGCCAGGGCGTTGGTCATGGTGCTCCTCCTTGAGGGGTGAGGTGGTCCGCAGCGGCGCGGACGAGGGCTTGCCGGGTGTTGCGGCAGTAGGTGGTCTCGCGAGCGGCAAACGTCCCGTGCTCGAAGTAGCGGTTGCCGGCCTGGGCGCCCCGGCAGAACTCGTAGAAGGCGCAGTGATCGGCGCAGTCGTTGAGCGCGGTAACGAATTCGGCGACGTAGCGCAGGTCACCCGCGCGGGCAAGCATGGCGGGGATCGGCTCGCCGAGGACGTTGCCGGCGATGAAGTCGCCGTATCGCGGGTCGGTGATGCCTAGCAGCTCCGGTGACAGCAGCACCACCTGCCCATCCCAAGAGACGGTCGGGATCGGCTCGTACGGGGCATGGTCGACGTGCCCAGCGCGGGTGGCGGCGACATAGTCGGCCAGCCGGTCCACGTCGCGAATCCGCAGCGGGTTGCCGCCGACGCGGCGCTTAATGAGGTGCTGCCAGAACCGGTAAGCAGCGTCCTCCGGCACCGCCGCCCGGTCGGCGCCCTCCTGCTCTTCGATGTTGAAGCCCACCGACTCGCAGCCGGGCAGGCCGGTGAAGAAGTCGACGAGGGCGTCCGCGTGGTCGATGGTTTCCGGTGTGACGACGCAGATCACCGAATACTTCAAACCGGCGTCGGCCAAGGCCTGCATACCGTGCAGGGTTCGGGTGTCCGTCCGGCTGCCGGCCCAGTCGAGGCGGTTACGGTTCAACGCGCCTGGTCCGTCAATGCTGACCCCGACCTCGAACCCATAAGTGCTGAACAGCTCGCACCACTGTCGGTTGATCAGCGTGGCGTTCGCCTGGATCTCATGACGCACCATCCCCGCACGCCGCAGCTCCTCGAACGGGGCCAGCAGATCCCGAAACAGGCCGATGGGTGTGGCGGTGGGTTCGCCCCCATGCCATACGACGCTCACCGGATGACTGCTGTTCTGCTGCGCGATCGACTCGGCGCACCCCTTCGCCACCGCATCGCTCATCAGGCGGCGGGATCTGCGGTCGGGCAGGTAGCAGTAGGTGCAGGAGAGGTTGCAGAAGCTGGTCGGCTGCACGACCAGGGTGTGGAAGGTGCTCGCGATCGCCGGCTGACCGTTCGCTTTGATGACGCCGATGCCGTTCACAGTGACGTCTCCTCGCCTTGGGTGACCCCGATCGTGATGACCCGGTAGGCGCGGGTGTGCCGGGCGGGCCAGCCGAGGAACCGGTCGAACATGTCGGCGGCGCTGCCCGTCTCGCTGGGGTTGAGCCGGTGCAGATCGTCGATCGCGTCGTGCAGGCAGCTGGCCAGGTAGAGGAACAGGCTCACCATGCTGTCCTGGTACTCGGCGAGGAGAGCGAGTTTCGCCGCCCCGCAGGGCCACGGCTGTCCGCACCGGCGGCACAGCCACAGCGGGCGCAACGGCAGATGCTCCACCGGTGCGGGCGCGACCCGAAGGGCCGAAACGTGTGGCTGCTCCCTGGTCATCGGCGATCGCCTTCTCGGGCCTGCTGCTCGAATAGCCGACGCCAGACGTGGGTGAGCAACGGCGGATCAACAGGCCGCGCCTGCCGCCGCGCGGGCACGTGCGCAATGGTCTCAGGTCGCCAGGACTGGTCGGCCCGCGCATTGATCGAGACGTACACCGTCATTCCGACACTCCCAGCCGAGCCGGCGAGCGGTGGGCTCGCCGGGGGAAAGGCGAGCCCACCGCCGCACCGCGGCGGCTGGGAGTAGTCCGCCGATCACTCACCCACGCAGCCCCCATGGCAGTACGCAGGCGAGGCCCCAGCCGCACGCGTAGAGGGGCGTTACACGATGGGGCCGGCCGACGTTCCGGGGCATACCCGTGCCGTCCAGTGATCCCGTCGTTCATATCGAACTCCCTGGCGCGAGGCTGCGATTGCGCGCCGGTCGCCTACTCCCCAGGAGCAGCGCACCGGCACGATCAGGTTCGCTCGGCAGGCGCGCCGATGGGGATGTCCTGGCGGTGCACTCACGGTGCACCTGCAAGCACGCCGAGTGCCGTTACGATCGTCCGGCTGACAACTGTCGTCACGGGAAGGACGTGCGATGGCCGCGGTGACGACCTGGACCGGCCGGGAAGCAAACGCACTGCGCCAAGCGTTGCGGATGAGCGTTACCGGCTTCGCCGAGCACTTGGGCGCGGCCCGTCGGACGGTGGCCAAATGGAGCAGTCAGGGCGACAAGGTCCGTCTGCGTGCCGACATGCAGGCAGCCCTGGACACCGTGCTGACGCGTGCGACCCCCGACGTTCGCGAACGCTTCGAAGCACTGCTGGGAACAGGTACCAACGGTGCACTTGCGGATCCCGCGACGCCGCCCGTCACCGCCACGCACATCCATACTGGCGAAGGCAGCATTCACGACATCGACTCGGACGGCGACGTGCGGCGCAGAAACCTCCTGACAGGCGTGACGATCAGCGGCATGACCCTGCCGAACGTCGCGGCGCTGCTCAACGCACTGGTCGCACCACCCTTCCGAAACACCGAGCCAGTTGCCCTACCGCTCCGGCAGTTCGCTCGAGACGTCGCCGCAGCCAAGACTGACTACCAGGCCTGCCGGTACGAGCAGGTTCTCGCCGGGCTCGTGGCCCTGTTGCCCGCCCTGGAACCGACTCGCGCGGAGGCCGAGGGCGAGCAGCGAGCGCAGGTCGACGCCCTGGCGAGCGACCTGTACCACGTCGTCGGCAGCGTGCTGCTCAAGGTCGGTGACAAGGGCATGGCTCTGGTTGCCGCTGAACGCAGCACCCGCGCCGCCTCAATCAGTCAAGACCCGGTCGCGATGGCCGCCAGCGCGCGGATCATGACCCATGCTCTTATGAGCAACGGCCACAGCAATCAGGCACGGCAGCTTGCCGAAGACGCGGCCGAGATCCTTCATCGTGGCACCCGGCTCGCCTCGACCGACGCGGTCGCCATCTACGGCGCGCTGCTGCTGCGCGGTGCTATCGCCGCAGCCCGTGACGACAACCGAGACAGCGCACAAGCCATGCTCGACGAGGCCTCCCACGCCGCAGGACGACTCGGCTACGACGGCAACGACCGGTGGACCGGGTTCGGTGCCACAAACGTCCTGCTGCACCGCGTCAACATCGCGCTGGCCCTGGGCGACGCCGGCACCGCGATTGCTCTCGCCCGCAAGGTGCCGCTGGACAGTATCGACCTCGCCGAACGCAAGGCCTCCCTGTTCGTCGACGTGGCACGCGCCTATACGCAATGGGGTCGCTACGAGCACGGCCTGAACGCGCTACGCAGCGCGTATGAGGTGGCCCCACAGGAGATCCGGTTCCGACCAGCGGTGCAGGGCATCGCCAGCGACCTGGCAGTCCTCACCCGCGGGCACGTCCGCACCGACGTCATGCACTTCGCCCAGCAAGCTGGAATCCACGTATGACTGGCAACCACCTGCAAATCGTCGTGTGCGCTGCCGGGCCCGCCGCCGACGTGACACAACTGATCACCGCCGCGACGCAAAAGTCCTGGACAACGGCCGTCGCGGCCACCCCCAGCGCCCTTGAGTTCATCGACGCGGATGCGATAGAGCGGCTGACCGGGCACCCTGTCCGTTCCACCTACCGGTCGTCCCCCGGCGCCCGGCGCTCGCTCCCCGCCGCGGACGCGCTCATCATCGCCCCCGCCACCTACAACTCCGTCAACAAGATCGCCCTCGGCATCGCCGACAACTACGCGATGACCACGATCGCCGAGCTGATCGGCCGGCAGGTGCCGACCGTGGTCGTCCCGTTCGTCAACGCCGCCCTGGCCGCCCGGGCCCCCTTCCAACGTGCCGTGGCGGACCTCCGTGGGGAGCACGTCCGGGTCCTTCTCGGGACCGACGACGGATGGGAGCCGCACCCGCCCGGCAGCGGCAACAGCCGCCAGAGGGCATTCCCTTGGGCGACGGCGTTCGAAGCGGCGACCCGGCTGGCCGGCGAGGTGCCGGCCGGCAGCACTCATCGCAGCTGACTCCAACGTGTATCACAGCATCGGAGACATGAGGCGAATCAGGCCCCGAGGTCGGCCAGCCGCCGGGCGATGCCGCCCTCGGCCAGCCTCCACACCTGATCATTGGGCCAATGCCGATACAGCATCTCCCTGTTGGTCACCGCAATCTGCGGTCGTAACGGATCGCGAACCAGGTCGGCCAGCAGTCGCTCTTCCCGCTCGGCGTCCTGAGCGATGATCAACACCGCCCCGACCGGCACCGCCCGATCGGTACGCCGGTAGCCGGTCAACAGTCCACTCAGTCCCGACGTCCGCTTCTCCCGCTCGGCGATGGCGTCGCCTACCGGACCGCGATCGACGTGCACAAGGAACCGCAGGCACCGGCCGTCCTCCAGCCAGACGCCGGAGCCGTCGGCGCGGAGGTGCGCCAGGTCGTGCTGGCGCAGCCATGCCGAGGTCTCCATGGTCGCCAGCCACTGGAACAGCTCACAGCGCCCCGGATTCCGCCGCGACACCTCGACCAACGGCAGGAATAGCATGCCGCCGGCCATACTTGGAGGCCGACGGCCCAGTTGCAGGGGCACCCGCCATCCCAAGGCCACCAGGTTTCCGCGAAGCGCCTCGGCCCCTTTGGCTGTGGCCTCGTACCACCAAGTGTGGGTGCGGTCCTCGTCCGAGCGCTCGCGGTGCACCAGCGCCGCCTCGTGCAGCCAGACCAGGTCCCGGTGAGCCGTCAGCCGCGATACGTCACAGACCAGTGCCACGTCCAGCGTCGACGCCGAACCGTGCTGCGCCAGGAACGACAGGATCCGCCACCGCCGCGGCGACAGCCGCCGCACGGCCACATGGTCACCCATGTCCCGATGATCCTGCCGAACATCAACCGCTCATAGCCATTTCCATCGCTCGTCACGCAACGTGATGTAAGACCCGTCGTCGCGAACGGCCACCAGGACCATCCACACCCGGCGCCGGAGGGCTACGGAACGCCGAAGCAGCGTTGGCGCACCCCGCCGAGCGCCCGCACCCTTCTAATCGTGGGGTTAGGGCGGATTTTGAAGATCACTGTTCACCGAATCATCCGAAGGGACGAGCACAACAGCGCCTACAAGGCGCATAGCGGACAGCGCGCAGTTGATCTCTAGGGGCAGGCCTGCTTCAGAGCCGGCAGCCTGGCGGACGGAGCAAACCGCCGGCGATCAGGTCAACGCCGAGATTGGCTTGACCCACCCGCCGTCACCCTCCGTCACACGTCGTCAACGGGAACGCTGACTCGACGATGGTCGCGGTCCCGGCCACCGGCCTCTGTTCGTGCATCGTGATCACTTCGCCGGGCACCAGACGTCACCACCGCTGCGGGCTGAGCGGAGCCAAGCGGACCACCGCACTCCCGCCAGGCTGAAGATCCGGCTGCGCCTCGACCCAGAGCCGCGCGACGTACAGGTCCGGGTCGCCCGCCGCCGTCACATCGCCGATGTCCCACAGCGGACGGAGGCGCCCGTCGCCGGGAATGGGAGTCCGCCTGCCGCCGGAGACGCCCGAGCCGACGAGCTGAAGGTCGGCGCGAACCACCCCGTGTACGACTTCGAAGCGACGCCAGTGGCACCACCGCTCGGTCCGGGGGAGCCACATCATCCGGGCAGCCGCCGCGAGTAGATCCCAGAAGGCGATCTCGGAGCTAAACGCGTCGCCAAGTTCCACGAGGATGTCCAGCGCGACTTCCCACTCATCATGGTCGAGGTACTCGTTCGCATCGGCCACCGTCGTGCCAGCCTCACCCGTCACGACCGCGGGCACATGACAGGCAGCTCGACGAAGAAGCTCAGGGACATCCACGGCATGGATCTTCCCGCATGATCCACAGGACGCCACGCCCCGCAAAGGAGCCAGAGCCAAGATCGGCCATGAGAACCCCACGGACGGGCCACGTCTCGACCAGCACCCCGGCCGCCGGCCACGCGCGGTTGGGTAGCTTGTGTCCACGGTCACGGCACCGCGTCCATGGCCTGCCGGAGCCGTCCAACCGCTCCCGAGCACCCGGCCATCGGCGGGGAAACGAAAAAGGCCCCGACCCGGCGTGAAAAGCCAGGTCGGAGCCTTGATTGCTGGTGCGCCGCCAGGGACTCGAACCCCGAACCCGCGGATTAAGAGTCCGCTGCTCTGCCAGTTGAGCTAGCGGCGCTCGCTGGCAACGGGGAGAACATTAGCACGCCCCCGAAGCCGGGTTCCAATCCGATCCCGGGCTCCCCCCTTCGGTCGAGCTTAAGCCGCGAAAGCGACAAACACCCCCGGCGTATGGCCAGCGGGACCAGGGGAGCGCCGCCGATGCGGCACGATGTCCGCCAGGTACGCGAGAACAGAGGTGGGGATGGGCAGGTTCGCGCGGGCCGGGGCGATGGTGGGAGCCCTCGGCCTGGTGGCATCGCTGGCTCTGACGGGTTGCGGCGACGGTCCGAAGAAGGCCGAATTCGTGGACGGGGCGGCGCCGAGCGCCAGCGCCGGCGCCTCGGCCGATCCGTCGACTCCGGCCGTCCCGACCGGCCCGGCGCTGTCGGTCAGCCCGGCCGACGGGGCGAAGAACCGGCCGGTCAGCTCGGAGATCGGCGCCAAGCTGCCGGACGGCGGAAAGGTGTCCAGCGTCACGCTGACCACCGCGGACGGCAAGCAGGTCGACGGCAAGCTGCGCACCGACGGCTCCGCCTGGGTGCCCTCGGCGCCGTTGAAGTGGGGCACCCGCTACACCGCCACCGTCACCGCGACCGGGGCAGATGGTCAGACCAGCCAGGGCACCAGCACGTTCACCACGATGGCCAAGCCCAGGTCGATGATCAGCTCCGGGCTCTACCTCTTCGACGACAAGACCTACGGCGTGGCGATGCCGGTGGTCGCCGAGTTCCACCCGGGCATCCCGAAGAAGGACCGGGCCGCGGTGCAGAAGCGGATGTTCGTCAGCACCGACCCGCCGCAGCCGGGCGCGTGGCACTGGGTCGACAACGGCACCCAGGCCTACTACCGGGCGCCGGAGTACTGGAAGCCGGGCACCACGCTCACCGTGCGGATCGCGCTGGCCGGGATCCCGCTGAGCAACGGCCGGTACGGCAACGTCGACCGGAAGGCCACCGCCAAGATCGGCCGGGCGTTCGAGATGAAGGTCGACAACGCCGACAAGCAGATGCGGGTGTACGAGGACGGCCAACTGGTCCGCACCCTGCCGGTCAGCCTGGGCAAGCGGAAGACCCCCTCCTCCAGCGGCACCATGGTGGTGATGGAGAAGAAGGAGTCGACCGTCTTCGACACCCGCGACGACCCCGATCCGGCGAACCGCTACGTCACCGAGATCGACTTCGCGCAGCGGCTCACCTGGGGTGGCGAGTACATCCACGCCGCCCCCTGGTCGGAGCACGTGCAGGGCCGGCAGAACGTCTCGCACGGCTGCGTGAACGTCTCGACGGCCAACGCCCGGTGGCTGTTCGGCAAGACGAAGATCGGCGATCCGATCACCATCAAGGGCACCGAGCGACGGCTGGCCCCCGGCAACGGATGGACGGCCTGGAGCGTGAGCTGGTCGGAGTTCGTCAAGGGCAGCGCCCTCCCGGTCCCCGACGGCGGCGCCGCCCACCGT
>NZ_QGSW01000240.1:0-14049 GCF_003176715.1 Micromonospora sp. S4605 | reverse complement strand
GACAGGGGCCGGGGCGGGGCTACGGTGGAGGTGTGGCGCTCTCGCTGGCGATCTCGCCCTGCCCCAACGACACGTTCGTCTTCCACGCCCTGGTGCACGGTCAGGTGCCCGGCGCCCCGCCGGTCGAGGTGACCTACGCCGACGTGGACGTCACCAACACCGCCGCCGAGCGCGGGGCGTTCGACCTGGTCAAGGTGAGTTACGCGGCGCTGCCGTGGCTGCTCGACGACTACCACCTGCTGCCATGCGGCGGCGCGCTCGGGCGCGGGTGCGGGCCGCTGGTGCTCACCCGGGGCGACGGCGACGGCAACGGGGCCGGCAACGGGGCCGGCGGCCCGGACCGGGCCGACCTGACCGGCGCCACGGTGGCGGTGCCGGGCGACCGGACCACCGCGTACCTGCTCTTCCGGCTCTGGTCGGCCGGCCGCCCGCCGGCGCGGATCGAGGTGGTGCCGTTCCACCAGATCATGCCGGGCGTGGCCGCCGGCCGGTACGACGCCGGCCTGGTCATCCACGAGGCCCGGTTCACCTACCCGCGGCACGGCCTGACCGCCCTGGTCGACCTCGGCGAGTGGTGGGAGGCCGACACCGGCCTGCCGATCCCGCTCGGCGCGATCCTGGCCCGTCGCGGCGCCGTCGACCCGGAGGCCGCCGCCGGGTGGATCCGCGACTCGGTACGCCGAGCCTGGGCCGACCCGGCGGCCAGCCGGGACTACGTGCTCGCGCACGCGCAGGAGATGGAGCCCGACGTGGTGGACCGGCACATCGGCCTCTACGTCAACGAGTTCACCGCCGACCTGGGGGACGCCGGGTTCGCCGCCGTCGAGGCGCTGCTCGGCCGGGCTGCCGACGCCGGGCTGGTGCCTCAGACCTCCAGCTCGCGCGCCACCGCGTGGACCAGCTGAGCGATCTTCTGCGCGGTCTTGCGGTCCGGGAACCGGCCCCGGCGCAGGTCCGGCTGGACCTTCGCCTCCAGCACCTTGATCATGTCTTCGACCAGGCCGTGCAGCTCCTCGGCCGGGCGGCGGCGCAGCTCGGCCACCGACGGCGGGGCCTCCAGCAGCTTGACGCCCATCGCCTGGGCACCCCGGCGGCTGTCCACCACGCTGAAGTCGACCCGCTGACCACCCTTGAGGTCGGTGACACCCGCGGGTAGCGCGCCCTTGGGCAGGAACACGTCGCCACCCTCGTCACTGGTGACGAACCCGTATCCCTTGGCCGCGTCGTACCACTTCACTCGACCCGTAGGCACCTGAGATCCCCTGCTTCGCTTGAACCGTCTACTGCTCCAAGGCTAGCCGGATCATGCCGTCGAGCGCCGCCGGGAATCCGGTGAGATCATCCAGCACCACTTCCGCCCCGGCCGCGCGCAGCTCGTCAACCGAGCACGGGCCGGTGGCGACCCCGATTCCGGGCACGTCGGCCGCCTTGGCGGCCACCATGTCGGCCACGTGGTCGCCGACGTAGTGGGTGGCGCCGTGAGCCCGCAGGGCGGCCGCCTTCTGCTCGGCGAACAGGTCGCCGGCCACCTCGTCGACGGTGATCCCCAGGTGGTCCAGGTGCAGCCGGGCCAGCCGGCCCAGCTTGGAGGTGACCACCAGCACCCGACCGCCGTGGGCGCGTACCGCCTCGATGGCGGCGAGGGCTCCGGGCAGCGGGACGGTCGGGGTGATCGCGTACGCCGGGTAGAGCTCGCGGAACGTGTGGACGGCCGCGTCCACCTGCTCCGGCGGGAACCAGTGGGCGATCTCGGTGCGCAGCGGCGGGCCGAGCCGGGACACCGCCACCTCGGCGTCCACCGGCACGCCGGTGCGGGCGGTCAGCGCCCGGTAGGCGGCGGCGATGCCGGGGCGCGAGTCGACCAGGGTCATGTCGAGGTCGAAACCGACCGTAGGTGCGGGCATGCCGAGAAGGTACCCGGTCAACCCGGTCGAGCCGGACGTCCGAGGGGCGCGACCGCCCCCCGCCGGGCTAGCGTGGAACGACGATGACCACCTCACTCGCCGACCACCTCCGGTCGCTGCCCGACGAGTCGCTCGCCGCCCTGCTCCAGCTGCGGCCGGACCTCGTCGTACCCGTCCCGGCCGACGTCTCCGCGCTCGCCATCCGGGCCCAGTCGCGGGTCTCGGTGGCCCGCGCCCTGGACGGGCTGGACCAGTTCACCCTGCAGATCCTGGACGCCGCCCGGCTGACCCGGGACCCGGCCGACGGCACCACCTCCACCGAGGCGGTGCTCGCCATGGCCACCGCCGGGCCGCACCCGCCCGCCCCGACGGCCGTCCGGGCCGCGGTCAACCGGCTGCGCGCGCTCTTCCTGCTGTACGGCCCGGAGAGCGGTCTGCAGGTCGTCGGCGGCATCGACGAGATCTCGCCGTACCCGGCGGGGCTCGGCCGACCGGCGGCGGAGCTGGACCCGCGGACGGCAGCGCTCTGCGCGGACCCGGCGAAGCTGCGGCGCACGCTGCTGGCCGCGCCGCCCTCGGCCCGGGCGATCCTGGACCGGCTGGCCGCCGGCCCGCCGGTGGGCAGCGTGCCGCCCGGCGCGCTCCAGGCCCCGCCGGTCGGCGCGGAGGACGCGCTGCCACCGGACCCGACCAACGGTGGGGCACCCACCGGCTCGCCGGTGCGCTGGCTGGTCGACCACCGGCTGCTGGTGCGGATCTCCGGCGGCGCGGGCGGCACCGGCACCGTCGAGCTGCCCCGGGAGATCGGCCTACTGCTGCGCCGGGACACCGGCCCGCTCGGCCCGCTGCGCACCAGCCCACCACCGGTGACCGCCGCGCCGCGCGAGCCGAAGGCCGCCGACTCCGCCGGCGCCGGCCAGACCATGGAGGTGGTACGCCTCACCGAGGCGCTGCTGGAGAACCTCGCCGCCGAGCCGGTGCCGGTGCTCCGCTCCGGCGGGCTGGGCGTACGCGAGCTGCGCCGGCTGGCCCGGGTCGGCGGGGTGGACGAGCCGACGGCGGCGCTGCTGCTGGAGGTGGCGTACGCGGCCGGGCTGTTCGGCGAGATGGACCTGCCCGGCGCGACCACCGCCCGGTACGGCGCCGACCAGCAGGTGCTGCCGACGGCCGGCTACGAGGTGTGGCGGGCCAGTTCGCTGGCCCAGCGCTGGGAGCAGCTGGCTCGGGCCTGGCTGACCATGACCCGGCAGGTGGGCCTGGTCGGGCAGCGCGACGACCGGGACCGGCCGATCACCGTGCTCTCCGCCGAGGCGGAACGGGCCGGTGCGCCGCTGGCCCGGCGGTCGGTGCTCGGGGTGCTGGCCGACCTGGAGCCGGCCACCGCGCCGACCCCGGAGGAGGTGCAGGAGCTGCTGGACTGGCGGGCGCCGCGGCGCAGCCGGGGCCGGGAGACCGCGCACCGGGAGGTGCTGGCCGAGGCGGCCACGCTGGGCGTCACCGGTCTCGGGGCGCTCACCTCGTACGGGCGGCTGCTGCTGGCCGACGTGACGGCGGGCGACGAGCGGGGCGGGGATGACCCGCTGGGGCTGCGGGTGGAGGCCGAGGAGGGTGAGCCGTCGACGGCGGTACGGGCGCTGGACGCCCTGCTGCCCGCCCCGGTCGACCACTTCCTGGTGCAGGCCGACCTGTCGGTGGTGGTGCCCGGCCCGCCCGACCCGGCGCTCGCCGCCGAACTGGAGGTGGTGGCCGAGCAGGAGTCGGCCGGCGGGGCCAGCGTGTACCGGGTCACCACGGCGAGCGTGCGCCGTGCCCTGGACGCCGGCTTCTCGGCCGACGACCTGCACGGGCTGTTCCGGCGGCGGTCCCGCACGCCCGTACCGCAGGGGTTGACGTACCTGATCGACGACGTGGCCCGCAAGCACGGCGGCCTGCGGGTGGGTTCGGCCGGCGGGTACGTGCGCAGCGACGACGAGGCGCTGCTCACCGAGGTGCTGTCCGACCGGCGGTTGGAGTCGCTGGCGTTGCGCCGGTTGGCGCCGACGGTGCTGGTCACGCCGTACCAGGTGAACCGGATGCTGCTCGCGCTCCGCGACGCCGGCTACGCGCCGGTGCCGGAGGACGCCAGCGGGGCGGCCGTGCTGGCTCGGCCGAAGACCCGGCGGGCGCCGGCCCGGGTGTCGGTGGCCGCCCGGACGCTGGACCCGCTGGCCACGCCGAAGCTGTCCATGCCGCGCCTGCTCGGCGTGGTGGAGCAGATCCGGCGCGGCGACGCGGCGGCCCGGGCGGCCCGGCGCGCGCCGGCCATGGTGCGGGGCGTCGCTGACCGGACCGGTCCGGTGGCGGTGCCGAGCCACAGCGACGCCCTGGCGGTGCTGCAACAGGCGGTGCGGGACAAGGCGCTGGTCTGGGTGGGGTACGTCGACGCGCACGGGGCGACGGCGTCCCGGCTGGTCCGGCCGGTGTCGATCGGGGCCGGCTACCTGCGGGCCGAGGACGAGCGGACGGAGATGCTGCACACCTTCGCGCTGCACCGGATCACGGCGGCGGTGCTGGAGGAGTAGCCGGGGTCAGCGCCGGCTGCGCCGCACGGTACCGACCACGGAGATGATCAGCAGCAGTGCGAAGCCGGCGCCGGCCGACTCGCCGACCGAGTCGACGAAGCCCTGCTGGAGCACGAGCCAGCCGAAGAGGAACCACCCGACGAGCACCACCGCGGCGAGCGTGTACGCGACGACGGTGGCCGTGGAGACCTCGTCGGCGGGCGCGTCGTCGTGCTGGGGGATCGCTTCACGGTCGACGGTCATCCTCCGCCCCTCCCCGTCCGGTCCGGCCCCTGCCGTCCCAGCGTGTCACTCGGGTGACCGGAGTGACAGGGGATAAAACCCCGATCGGACGTGATGTGCGACCCCGACGCGGCTCAGGGGCGGCGCGACCTCAGGTGCCGGGCCGGCGACCGACCAGCACCACCTTGCTGCCGACCTTGCCGAGTTCCCAGTACCGGACCGCGTCGGCGTGCAGCAGGTTGACGCAGCCGTGCGAGCCGATCGACTTGTTGTGCAGGTAGGTGGTGGTCTCGTGGAAGCCCATCCCCTGGGTGAAGTGCTGCCAGTACGGCAGCCAGACCTCGTACGGGTTGGACCACTCCTTGATGTTGCGGTAGTTGATGGTGAAGGTGCCGGCCGGCGTGCGGTAGCCGGGCATCCCGGTGCGGGTCACCGTGGGCTTGACGATCACCTTGCCGTTGCGCATCACCCAGGTGGTCTGCCGGGTCAGGTCGATGCAGAAGGTGGTGCCCGAGCCGGCCTTGCAGCGGCTGGTGTCGGTGGTGGCGAGCCGCTTCGCCACGTCGTACGTCGTCGGGCCGGCGCGTCCCTCGGCCGGGCGGATGTCGTACCGCTTCTGGAACTTCTTGATGGCGGCGCAGTCGGCGGCGGACTGCCGGCCGTCCGCGGTCAGCGTGCCGAACCCGCCGAGTTGCGCGAGGTACGTCTCCACCGCGCGCTGGTGCTCGCCCTGCGGGCAACCGGTGTACGACGGCGAGCGGGTGGGCTTGGGCTTCGGCGGGGTGCTCTTGGTGGGTTCCGGCGCCGCGCTGCGGGTCGGCTTCGGCGGCGCCGTGGTGGGCTGGACCGGCTGGTCCGGCCCGGGCGCATCGCTCGCCCCCGTTACCTGTTCCGCCGCACCGGCCGGCACGGGATCCCCGCCCCCGCCCCTGCCCGCCTGCGGATCGAACGTACACGCACCGGCGCCGACCACCGTGACCACTGCCAGGGCGATCAACCGGGTGGTGATCCGGACATGCTTCATGTGCCCTCCCTGGACAGCCGTCCCCTTGGTAGACGTTTGTGAGTACCGCGACGGTTGCGTGCGGTGAGCATTTTTCTTGGCTCACCCCGGTGCGTGCAACACTGGATGGTCGGCCTGCGGCGGGTAACCGCCGTTCGTGGCGGCCGACGAGCAGCCCGAGGAGAGGACGCTGGCGTGAGCGGTGGACCACTGATCGTGCAGTCGGACAAGACCCTGCTGCTGGAGATCGACCACCCGGACGCGCAGGCCTGCCGGATGGCCATCGCGCCCTTCGCCGAGCTGGAGCGCTCCCCCGAGCACGTGCACACCTACCGGCTCACCCCGCTCGGGCTGTGGAACGCCCGGGCCGCCGGCCACGACGCGGAGAGCGTGGTGGACGCGCTGATCAAGTTCTCCCGCTACCCGGTGCCGCACGCGCTGCTGGTCGACGTGGCCGAGACGATGGACCGGTACGGCCGGCTCCAGCTCGCCAACGACCCGGCGCACGGCCTGGTGCTGCGGGCGCTGGACCGGCTGGTGCTGGTCGAGGTGGCCAAGAGCAAGAAGCTCGCCGGCATGCTCGGCAACAAGATCGACGACGACACCATCGCTGTGCACCCGTCCGAGCGGGGCCGGCTCAAGCAGGCGCTGCTCAAGCTCGGCTGGCCGGCGGAGGACCTGGCCGGCTACGTCGACGGCGAGGCCCACCCGATCGAGCTGGCCGAGGCCGGCAAGGACGGTCGCAAGCCGTGGACGCTGCGGTCGTACCAGCGGGAGGCCGTCGAGGCGTTCTGGGCCGGCGGGTCGGGCGTGGTGGTGCTGCCCTGCGGGGCCGGCAAGACGCTGGTCGGCGCGGCGGCGATGGCCGAGGCGAAGGCGACCACGCTGATCCTGGTCACCAACACGGTGGCCGGCCGGCAGTGGAAGCGGGAGTTGATCGCCCGCACCTCGCTGACCGAGGAGGAGATCGGCGAGTACTCGGGCGAGCGCAAGGAGATCCGCCCGGTCACCATCGCCACGTACCAGGTGCTCACCTCGCGGCGCGGCGGCGCGTTCACCCACCTGGACCTGTTCGGCGCCCGCGACTGGGGCCTGGTCATCTACGACGAGGTACACCTGCTGCCCGCGCCGATCTTCCGGTTCACCGCGGACCTCCAGGCCCGCCGCCGGCTCGGCCTCACCGCGACGCTGGTCCGCGAGGACGGCCGCGAAGGCGACGTGTTCAGCCTGATCGGCCCGAAGCGGTACGACGCGCCGTGGAAGGACATCGAGTCGCAGGGCTGGATCGCCCCGGCCGAGTGCATCGAGGTACGCGTGACGCTCACCGACGCCGAGCGGATGGCGTACGCGACGGCGGAGGCCGAGGAGCGTTACCGGATGGCGGCGACCGCCCGCACCAAGCTGCCAGTGGTTCGCGCGTTGGTGCAGCGGCACCCGGAGGAGCAGGTCCTCGTCATCGGCGCGTACATCGACCAGCTGCACCAGCTCGGCGAGTACCTGGACGCGCCGATCGTGCAGGGCTCCACCACCAACAAGGAGCGGGAGCGGCTCTTCGACGCGTTCCGCTCGGGTGAGCTACGGACGCTGGTGATCTCGAAGGTCGGGAACTTCTCCATCGATTTGCCGGAGGCGGCGGTGGCGATCCAGGTGTCAGGGACGTTCGGGTCGCGGCAGGAGGAGGCGCAGCGGTTGGGGCGGGTGCTGCGGCCGAAGGCCGACGGCCGGCAGGCGCACTTCTACACGGTGGTGTCGCGGGACACGATCGACACGGAGTACGCGGCCCACCGGCAGCGCTTCCTGGCCGAGCAGGGGTACGCCTACACCATCGTCGACGCCGACGACGTCCTCGGCCCCAAGCTGCCGAGCGTGGACTGAGCCCGACCGCTCCGGCGCGACCACCGGTTGGGTGGTCGCGCCGGCCGGACTTCGAAGCCAGCACCGCCGCGCCCAGGAACCCTTCCGTCACGGTGACGATCATGAAATAGTCACTGTCTTAAAGGGACGGAGGAGAGATCATGCGAACTCGCGCAAGGGTAGGCATCGTCGCGGCGTTGGCCACCGTGCTGGTCGGGGCGACGTCCACCGCCGCCTACGCCGACTACAACACCGGTGGTTGCCGGACTGCGAACGGCGACGCCGGCGGCCTGGACTGCTGGGTCATGTTCTGGGACGACGGTGTGGCGCTGGGCGGCGGCGATTTCCACGCCTACGGCGAGAGGTTGTCCGCATACGACTCGTGGGCGGACGGGCGGGGCGTCTACGTGGGGGCCACCTGGTGGGAGGGCAGCACCAGGCACGATAACGGCTTCAAGCTGACCAGCGGTGCGAACACCAGTCGCAGCCTGGACCTGGGGAACATCCCCGAGGGAACGAGCGTGACCTTCACGTCGTGCCAGACCGACGACGGAGCCCTGCTCAACTGCCGCACCCAGACGGCGAGGGCCTAATACTCGAACGTCACAACGGCTAAGAAAGTGTTGGGTAACCGGGTAGCTACTTCTGGTTGAGTTCGTCGTCGAGGCGTCGGGCTGCCTCGGCCTCGATCGGGCCTTGCGGCTCGACGTCCTCACCGGCCAGGCGCGCGGCCATCAACCGGATCATCGCCACCTTGATCATCGCTTCGGCGTGCGCGGGCTTGCGCTCGTAGTCGCGGGCCAACCGTCTGCACCGTCCCAACCAGGAGAAAGTTCGTTCCACCACCCACCTACGGGGTAGCACCTGGAAGCCTTTCACGTCGGCGTTGCGGGCCACGATCTGCAACTCGATGCCGGCGTGGGTGCGGGCCCAGTCCAGCAGGCTCGCGTCGACGCGGTTGACGTAGCCGGCGTCCGCCCAGACCAGGCCCAGCAGCGGGAACGTGTCCGTGACGCCTGCCAGCACCAGCTTGGCCCCGGCACGCTCCTGCACAGACGCGGCGTGCACTACGGCCTTGAGCAGCAGCCCTGCCGTGTCGACGAGCAGATGCCGCTTACGGCCCCGAGTGCGTTTGGCGGCGTCGTAACCGATCGCCTCCCCGCCTTGGTGACTGTGCGCGGTCTGCGAGTCCAGCACCGCCGCCGACGGCTGCGGGTCACGGCCCTCGGCCACCCGCACCGCGTCTCGCAACTGGTCGTGGACTCGATCCCACGTGCCATCAGCGCTCCAGCAGCGAAACCACCGGTAGGCCACATCCCACGGCGCCAGGTCATGCGGGACATGCCGCCAGGCACAACCGGTACGCAGCACATACAGAATCGTGTCGATCACCAGCCGACGCGGATAACCCAGCGGCCGCCCACCCCGGCGTGGATCCCGCCGCGGCAGCAGCGGCTTGATCACTGCCCACTGCGGATCGCTCAGTGAGGACTCGTACCCCGGCTTACAGACACAACGACACGGACGTGATCTTTACCGACACAGCCATCAAAGATCACACCGAGGTATCACAACACTTTCTAAGGCGGCGGGCGGCGGGTGACGCCGGCCTGTCGGAGCAGGCTGATGACGCGGCCGCGCTCTCACCTCGCCGATGCGGAAACGATTCCTGCGGGCTCGTGCCGTTGAGACGAGGTGCACCTGCTGCCCGCGCCGACCTTCCGGTTCACCGCGGACCTCCAGGCCCGCCGCCGGCTCGACCTCACCGCGACTCTGGTACGCGACGACGGCCGGGACGGCGAGGAGCGCTACCGGATGGCGGCGACCGCCCGGCACCAAGCTGCCCGTGGTCTCCACCACCAACAAGGAGCAGTACGCGGCGCACCGGCAGCGGTTCCTGGCCGAGCAGGGGTACGCGTACACGAGCGTCGACGCCGACGACGTCCTCGGCCCGAAACTCCCGACCGTCGACTGAACCGCGCTGGTCAGGCGGCCTTGAGCTTCCGCAGGATGTACTGGTTGAGGCTCATGCCATCCTCGGCGGCCTGGATAGCTAGCTCGCGGTGCAGGCTCTCACCGATGCGCAGGTTGAACTTGCCCGAGTAGCTGCGCTCAGCGAACGGCTGCGGCACCTGCTCGCCCTGCTCCTCCATGTCGGCGATCACCTCACGCAGCATGTCCTGCAGCCCTTGCAGGGCCTCGATCTGCGACAACGCCAGCCAGGAGAGGGACGGAAACTCGGCGCAGGTGGCGAGGAACTCGTCGTCCTGGGCCGACCAGGTGACGCGATAGGTGTAGTGGGACACGTCAGGGTGGGGATCGGTCTTCATCACATGGCCTCCTTCTTGTCGATCGCCTTGAGCACCTGCCGGACCTGGTACACCTTCGCCTTGCCCTTGTCGTTCTGGATGTTGACGCGTGGGTCGCCCGCCCAGGGCATCTTGAACACCGCATGGGACGTGCCGGCTTGCCGCGGCTTCCCGAAGTAGTGCTCGCACACCCGATAGAGATCGTTGTAGGCGATGTTCTGCTGGTTCTTCCGCATCGCTGCAACGAGCTTGTCTATGGACGGCACGTATGAATGGTACTGCTGGTGGTACCACCATCGCAAACGCTTCCCGACTCGGCCTCGCGGTGATCCTGCTGCGAGGCCGATGAGCCCGATCGGCCCGAAAGCGGCACGACGAGCCGTGGAAGGACATCGAGTCGCAGGGCTGGATCGCCCCGGCCGAGTGCATCGAGGTACGCGTGACGCTCACCGACGCGGAGCGGATGGCGTACGCGACGGCGGAGGCCGAGGAGCGTTACCGGATGGCGGCGACCGCCCGCACCAAGCTGCCAGTGCTGGCCGTTGCGTCCTGACGGCTCCTGCTGGTCACCGCGCCGTCTAGCGTCTTCGCACACCCTGTGAGGCGCTCCGGCGAAGGCTGGTTAGCGCGGGATGGATTCCGCCACGAACACTCCCCGACCCGGGCGGCCGATCAGCACGCCCTGCCCTCGCAGCTTCGCCACCGCACGGTGGATGGTCGACACCGACACGTCGTAGTGATCGGACAGCTCCTGAGTGGACGGAATCTGCGACCCGGGCTGGAACTCGCCCACCTCGATCCGCCTCAGCAGATCATTGATCAACTCGTCCATGGTCGGCGGAATCGGCACGTGAAGGCCCCTTGCAGTCGGTTGGCCCTCCCAGTATCGAGCACCAGGTGAAAGAGCGGCAATAACTGAGGTAGGTGAGGAAGCAGCGCGCTGGCCAGATTCGACAGGTAAGAGAGCGTTGACAGAGGTGAGAGGTGTCGGTAGCGTCGCTCTCGGTGATGCGGTGCCGCTGCGGTCGGTTGGCGCCTCTCGTACCGGTCTCGCATCGCCGCCGAGACCTCACCCGCCGCGCTCCCCCGGCGCGGCCCTGCCGCCGCACCATCACACCCGTCGGTGGCAGGGCGGGGCGGTCTCCGCCGCCCGCAACCGGCGGAGGCCGCCCCTCCACCGTCGATGCTGTTCCGACGAAGGGCAGTCACCCGTGCGCAACCTGATCCGTCGGCTGACGCGCCGACGTGAGGAGAGCCGACCACCGGCACAAGCCAACCGAAGCCAGCAGCTCCGGCCCTGGCAGATCCGCGACCGGTGCTTCAACGTCCGCCGGCGCGGCCTGGACCCGGTCGAGATCCGCGCCTTCCTGCATCAGGTGGCCGACGAACTCACCGTCGCGCAGACCGCCCTGGCCGCGGTGCAGGAGGAGAACGTACGCATCAAGAACGCGCTGCGCTCCTGGCAGAGCGCCCAGTCGGCGCACCACCGCTACCGATGAGCGACCGCTGGGTGATCCACCTGCCGGTCACCGCGCCCGACCTGCACCGCGCCCGGATCTACGCCCGCTCCGCCGCGCGGTTGCTGGCCGGGCTCACCGCGAGGGTTGAGCCGGGCGGCGTCACCGTCTCGGCCGAGGACCAGCAGGGCGTACGCCACTGGGTCTTCTGCGACCGGCCACTGCCCGGCGGCGCGCGATGCACCCTGCCGGTCGACCACACCGCGCCCTGCTCCCGCCGGTGAGGAGTCGGCGTCGACATGGAGCGGATCAAGCCAGGCACGAGGAAGGGGTTGGCGGGCCGCTCGGTGCGGCCCGCCAACCCCCCAACGAGACTTACTTGCCGCCGCCGGCTCGGAAGGCGACCCAGGCGTCGCTCATCCGGTCGGCCTGACCCGGCGTGAACATGTTCATGCAGGAGTCCTGCGTGTAGTCCATGAAGTTGTGGATCGGGTCCAGCCCGGGAGCGGTGCAGCTGTCCGCGCCCACCGGGCAGTTGAACTGCGGCGCGGCCTCGCGCGGAGTGTCCGCGACGAAGTCGCCGGAGGCGGAGCAACCGTGCGCGAAGGTGTGCTCCAGCATCAGCCAGTGCCCGACCTCGTGGGTCAGCGTGTCACCGAGGGCGTACTTGCCGGCCGTGCCGCCCGGCATCGACTCGTCGAGGATCACCACGCCGTCGATGAAGTCGCGGCCGTTGTTGTAGCCCTTCGGGAAGTACGCCCAGCCGAGCAGGCCGCCGCCAATGTTGGCCGCGTACACGTTCAGGGTGCGGGCGTCGCCGGTGTAGAGCGCCTTCTTCATGTCCCGCTCGTTCTTGCCCGGCACCACGGTGTACCAGTCGCTGTTGACCGTCCAGGTGGTGTCGACCAGGTCGAAGCGGAACGGCGTGTCGGAGGCGTCCGCCGCGGTGCTGCCCGAGAACGAGTCGTTGAGCACCTCCATCTGGTCGGCGATCAGGGTGTTCCACCGGGCCGTCTCGGCCGCGGTGAGCGGGTGGTCGGAGATCATGTGAAAGACCGTCGGCACGGTGACGCTGCCGTTGGCCAGCCGCGGCGAATCCTTGATCACGCCGTAGGCGTTCGCCTCGTTCTTCGAGTACAGCTCCGGCTCCTGGGCGGTCGCGCCCTCGGCGACCCGGGCCGCGCTGTGCGCGTCGGCGCCCGGCTCGCACTCCGCGACACCCGGGGAGACGGTCACCGGCGCTGCGGATACCGCGCCGTAGGCGCCGCCGGACGCCAGCAACGTCGCGGTGGTGGCGGTGAGGACCGCCAGTCGGAAGATCGGTCTCCTGTGCATCGGTGCACCTTTCAGGGGATGGAGACGGTGCGACATCGACATCGACGCGGGGTATGCCCCGACCACGCCGATGACGTCGTCGTCCCGGTATAAGACCACGTCAAGAGCGTCGACAACAGACCTCGGGACAGGGTCCGACAGCGGTGTAACGACACGGGGCCGGGCAGCGCTATTGGACCTTCCGCGACCGTTCACCACCCGGCGGTGAGCGCGGTGCGCCGCCGGTGGATCACGGGTCGACCGCCCCCGCCGAGCGGGTGACCGGACCGGTCAGGAATCGAGAAGCATCGGCCGCCGAGCCGCACCTAGCGTCGTGGGCAGCCCACCCGCCAGGTCGTCGAAGCCTGGCGTAGCAAGCCGTCCGAGGAGGTCGCAGTGAACGCGAACAAGTGGATCCGGCAGCTCCACCGCTGGCTGGCCATCACCTTCACGGTGACCGTCATCGTCACCTTCATCGCCCTCGCCCAGGAGGACCCGACCGTCTGGGTGTCCTACGTGCCGCTGCTGCCGCTCGCCCTGCTGCTCTTCACCGGCCTGTACCTGTTCGCCCTGCCGTACGCCGCCAAGTGGCGCCGGGGTCGGGCCCGCGAGAGCTGAGCCGGCCTGAGCCTCAGAGCACCCGGGTGACCTGCTCGGCGGCGATCCGGGCGTCCCGCCGGGCCGGGTCGAGGTTGGCGCAGACCACCACCGACGCGCCCACACTCAGCGGGGCGAGCAGCCACTTCACCGGCTGCTCGTGCTCGGCCGCGTCGACCAGCAGCCGGTCGCCGGCACCCAGGTCGAGCTGGTCGGCCAGGGACAGGGCGAGCCGCCCCCACTCGTCGTAGCTGGTGCCGTCCGGGCTGGCCGGGTCCGTCGCGCGGATGGCGGCGTGGTCGGGCGGGGCATCGGTGTGCCGCAGCACCTCGGCGGACCAGTCCAGCCAGCCCACCGGCACCTCGGCCAGCCGGCCCGGCCCGGTGCCGACCAGGTAGCGGTGGGTGCCGTCCGGCACGTCCTCCAGCCAGTCGTCGAGCCGCTCCGGGGTCACGAACACCGCGTCGTACGGCCGGTCGCCGCCGGGCTCGAGCACCGGCAGCCCGGCGGTGGCCCGCGGCCGGAACGACACCGCCAGCCCGGCCGCCCACGCCCCGAGCAACACCGCGGCGGTACGCCAGTGCGGCGGCAGCAGCACCGCCACCCGGTCGCCGGGGCGCAGCCCGCAGCCGTCCCGCAGCAGGCCCGCGCTGCGCGCCGCCCACTCGCCGAGCTGCGCCGCGGTCAGGTCGACCCGCTCGCCGGTCGCCTCGTCGCACCAGCTGAGCAGCGGAAGGTCGGTCGTACGCAGCACGTCGGGCGCGACGATCACGGGCGTGCTGGCAGCCATCGGGCGCTCCTCCCTGCCGGTGCCCCCACCCTAACCAC
>NZ_QGSW01000027.1:0-14093 GCF_003176715.1 Micromonospora sp. S4605 | reverse complement strand
TCTTGGAACCGAAGGGCCCCCAGAGGGGCCGATTTCGTCCAAGATCTCCGAGGAGGCAGCCTCGACGTCGGAGGAGGCAGCGCTGACCGCCGAGGTGGCAGCGTCGGCCGGGGGAGGCGCGGCGGCGGACGTGCTTCCGGCGCCGGGATCCGGGCCGGTCGCGGGGGCGGGCGGCGTTGGCGTACCGGAGAAGCGCGGGCGGCGGCGGTCGGCGCCGGAGCCGGCGCCGGAGCTGGACGACGCGGAGCTGCGCGGGGCGCTGGAGGCCATCCTGCTGGTGGTCGACGAGCCGGTCAGCGAGCTGACCCTGGCCGACGTGCTGGAGCAGCCGGTCGAGCGGATCGGTCCGATGCTGGACGAGATCGCCGCCGGCTACACCGCGGCCGGGCACGGCTTCGAGCTGCGCCGGGCCGCCGGCGGCTGGCGGCTCTACACCCGCCCGGAATACGCGGCCTACGTCGAGCGGTTCGTGCTGGACGGGCAGTCGGTCCGGCTGACCCAGGCCGCGCTGGAGACCCTGGCCGTGGTCGCCTACAAGCAGCCGGTCACCCGCTCGCGGATCTCCGCGATCCGCGGGGTGAACTGCGACGGGGTGATCCGTACCCTGGTCTCCCGCGGGCTGGTCGAGGAGTGCGGCACCGAACCGGACAGCGGGGCGTTCCTGTACCGGACGACCACGATGTTCCTGGAGAAGCTCGGCTTGAACAGCCTCGACGACCTGCCGCCGCTCGCCCCGTTCCTACCCGACGACGTAGAAGAGCTTGCCGATGCCACGCGATGACCGTGCCCCCCGACCCGACGCGCCGGTGTACACCGGCGCCGAGCGCCTGCAGAAGGTGCTGGCCGCCGCCGGTGTCGGGTCCCGCCGCGCCTGCGAGGACCTGATCTTCCGGCGCCGGGTGACGGTGAACGGCAGGGTCGCGCAGCTGGGCGACAAGGTCGACCCGACGACCGCGGTGATCGAGGTGGACGGCGAGCGGCTGGTCGCCGACACCCGCCTGGTCTACCTGGCGATGAACAAGCCGCGCGGGGTGGTCTCCACGATGGCCGACGAGAAGGGCCGGACCGCGCTGGCCGACTTCCTCGGCAACCGGGTGGAGCAGCGCGTCTACCACGTCGGGCGGCTCGACGCGGACAGCGAGGGGCTGCTGCTGCTCACCAACGACGGCACCCTCGCGCACCGGCTGATGCACCCCTCCTACGGGGTGCAGAAGACCTACCTGTGCGAGGTCGCCGGGCCGATCCCGCGCAACCTGGGCAAGCGGCTGATGGCCGGGGTGGAGCTGGAGGACGGCCCGGCCCGGGTCGACGCGTTCCGGGTGGTGGACACGCTGGGACGGACCGCCCAGGTGGAGCTGACCCTGCACGAAGGGCGCAAGCACATCGTCCGGCGACTGCTGGCCGAGGTCGGCCATCCGGTGTCCCGGCTGGTGCGTACCTCGATCGGGCCGATCCGGCTGGGTGACCTGCGCGCCGGGCGCACCCGCCGGCTCACCAACGCCGAGGTGGCCGCGCTGTTCAAGGCGGTGGGTGACTGACCCCGTCGTTCGGGGTACGGCAGCCGGTAGGCTCCGTGACGGCCGCGGCGCGCTGGGCGCGCGGGCGCGGATGGCGCGCGGCGGCAGGGCATGTGGCCCGATGCCGGGCCGCGGGCATGATTGACGATGGAACGACCGCTCACGGCGCCGCGACCGGCGACCCGTGAGGTACGGGCTGAGGAGGACGACGGTGGAGGAAAACGTACGGACCGGGCGCTGCGTGGTCGCTGTGGACGGGCCGTCCGGTTCGGGTAAGTCCACCGTCTCGCGGCGGCTCGCCGCCGGCCTCGGTGCCCGCTACCTGGACACCGGGGCGATGTACCGGGCGATCACCTGGGCGGTGCTGCGCTCCGGGGTCGACCTGGCCGACGCCGAGTCGGTGGCCAAGGTCGCCGGTGAGGTCGACCTGCGCATCGGCACCGACCCCCAGGGGTACGGCGTGACCGCCGACGGGGTGAACGTGGACGCCGAGATCCGTGGCCCCGAGGTGACCGCGGCGGTGTCCGCCGTCGCCGCCGTGTCGGCGGTGCGGGCGCTGCTCGTCGCCCGGCAGCGGGAGATGATCGTCAACCACGGCCGGATCGTGGTCGAGGGTCGGGACATCGGCTCGGTGGTGGCGCCGGACGCCGACCTGAAGGTGTACCTGACCGCGTCCGAGGCGGCCCGGGCCGCCCGGCGCAGCGCCGAGGACGCCACCGACGTGGCCGCCACCGCCGCCGATCTGGCCCGCCGGGACCGGCTCGACTCGACCCGCAAGGTGAACCCGTTGCAGCAGGCCCCGGACGCGGTCGTGCTGGACACCACCGAGCTGGGCATCGACGAGGTCGTGGCGCGGCTGCGCGCGCTGCTCACCGAGCGGGGAGTGGCGTGACCGAGAGCGAGGGTTGGGTAGAGCTGCGGGAACCGGACCTCGACACCGAGGAGCAGCCCGGTCCGCAGCCGGTGGTGGCCGTGGTCGGCCGCCCCAACGTGGGCAAGTCGACCCTGGTGAACCGGATCATCGGCCGCCGGCAGGCGGTCGTCGAGGACGTGCCCGGGGTGACCCGCGACCGGGTTCCGTACGACGCGCAGTGGGCCGGCCGGCAGTTCACCGTGGTGGACACCGGCGGTTGGGAGCCGGACGCCCGGGACCGGGCCGCGGCGATCGCTGCCCAGGCCGAGGCGGCGGTGGCCACCGCGGACGTGGTGCTCTTCGTGGTCGACGCGGTGGTGGGCTCCACCGACGTGGACGAGGCGGCGGTGCGGATGCTGCGGCGCAGCGCCAAGCCGGTGATCCTGGTGGCGAACAAGGCGGACAACACCGCCATCGAGATGGAGGCCACCTCGCTGTGGTCGCTCGGCCTCGGTGAGCCGCACGCGGTGTCGGCGCTGCACGGCCGCGGCTCCGGTGAGCTGCTGGACGCGATCATGGACGCGCTGCCGGAGGCTCCGAAGATCGTGGAGCACCGGCCCCGCGGCCCGCGCCGGGTGGCGCTGGTCGGGCGGCCGAACGTGGGCAAGTCGAGCCTGCTCAACCGCTTCTCGGGGGAGGAGCGGGCGGTGGTCGACGCGGTCGCCGGGACCACGGTGGACCCGGTGGACAGCCTGGTCGAGATCGGCGGGGAGACCTGGCAGCTGGTGGACACCGCCGGGCTGCGCAAGCGGGTCGGCAAGGCCAGCGGCACCGAGTACTACGCCAGCCTGCGTACCGCGTCGGCGATCGAGGCCGCCGAGGTGGCGGTGGTGCTGCTCGACGCCAGCGAGGTGATCAGCGAGCAGGACCAGCGGATCCTGTCGATGGTCACCGATGCCGGCCGGGCGCTGGTGATCGCCTTCAACAAATGGGACCTGGTCGACGCCGACCGCCGGTACTACCTGGACAAGGAGATCGAGCGCGAGCTGCGCCGCATCCCGTGGGCGATCCGGCTCAACCTGTCGGCCAGGACCGGCCGGGCGGTCGACAAGCTCGCCCCGGCGCTGCGCAAGGCGTTGGCCAGCTGGGAGACCCGGGTGCCGACCGCGCAGCTCAACGCCTGGCTGACCGCCCTGGTGCAGGCCACCCCGCACCCGGTGCGTGGTGGGCGGGCACCGAAGATCCTCTTCGCCACCCAGGCCGGGGTGGCGCCGCCGCGGTTCGTGCTCTTCACCACAGGTCCGCTGGACGCCGGTTACCAGCGCTTCGTCGAGCGCAAGCTCCGCGAGGAGTTCGGCTTCGAGGGCAGCCCGATCGAGATTTCGGTACGCCCGCGCAAGAAGCTCGGCCCCGGCGGCCGCGGCAAGGCGCACGGCTGACGCGTCCGTTCCCGGGCGGGGTTTTCCCTACCCGGGGCGGACGGCTCGCCCGTGATGTGCGGCTCATGACAGCTCTCCGGGCCGGGGCCGCCCGCGCCGCACCGGGCGTGTCCTACCGGACCGCCGGCTTGCCCCGCGAGCGTGATACCGCAGAGTCATCAAGATGACTCTGCGGTATCGCTGCTTTCGGCGAACCCACCCGCGATTCGGAGATCGGGCCGGTCCGGCGGGCGGGCCCATGTGGCCGCCACACCCGCCCGCCCGATCGACCAGAGCAGAAACTCGGAGCTCGCGTCCCGGCGAGCCGCAAGAGATCAAGCTCATCGATGCCCGGCGTCAGCGAGTTGCCCCCTATCCTCCTAGGAAGCTCTACGGGAGGTGAGGCGGGCGGCACGCCTTGGGCCGGGAGGGGCGTGTGCGGGCGACGGGAAGATCTGCGCTAAGCTGTACCGGCTGTCGCGGGGGAAACCGCGCGGTGGCATCGGGACGTGGCGCAGCTTGGTAGCGCACTTGACTGGGGGTCAAGGGGTCGTCGGTTCGAATCCGGCCGTCCCGACAGCGAGAGGGTTTCCGTAGAGACTTGCGGGAGCCCTCTTTTCATTGCTTGGCATGGATGCCTGGTCTAGCACGCCGCTGTTGGACTCCTTGGCTCGGGGCAGGTTGTCATGCCACTTCTCGATCTTCAGAAGCTCACCGTCGGACCGTCCCGGACCTGGGCCGGGCTCCTGCGGGACTGGACCGGTCGCTGCGGCGGGCCGGGAACTATCCGCAGGCCACCCGCGACCACTACCTCCTCACTGCCGCTCAGTTGGGTCGGTATCTGGGGGAGTATTCGCCGGATCCGGACGCCGATGACGCCGCCGACGATCCGTGCGCGGTGACGCGGGCGCACTGGAGGCGTTCCAGGCCTGGATGATCGACACCAGGTCCGCGTCGACGGCGCTGATCAAGCACAAGGGGCTGCAGCAGCTCTTCAAGTGGCTGCTCGTGGACGAGCAGGCCATCGACCGCTCGCCGATGGAACGGGTTCGGCCCGGTAGTGGCGAAGAGCGCCATCGGCGGTGGTTGGTGCGTTGTGGATGTCTTGGGCCGCGACGAACTGCTCGTCGGTGACCAGCGGTGGGTGGGTGATCTGGCATGAGATGACCCACTCTAGGGCAAACTAGATCTAGCTCGGCAGCTTGGGATCTCGATCAGCCGATTGTTGTTGGCGTATGAAATGTGGTTGGGGAGCCGATATCCGCGGGGGTGCGAGGTGCTCGGCCGGCTTCGGGATGTGGTGAGCGAGGGTGTGCGGCGGGGGCGCCGAGACGTGTACGAGCGGCTTCGCACGTATCTCGTCGTCGCGGCGCAGGCGGGTGTGGCGGCCGAGCTGTCCTGGTTCATCACCCGCGAATTACTGGACAATGCGGAGCCGATGTTCGCGCCCATCGTCGCGGTCGGCACGATTGCGGGAGGCATCGGTAATCGAATCAGGCGAGCGCTGGAGTTCCTTGCCGGGGTGATCGTGGGGGCGGTGGTCGCGCATGTGATCGCACGGACGATCGGGGTGGGGCCGGTCCAAACCGGCGTGATCGTGGCGCTGGCCATCTCGGTGGCAGTCGCGTTTCGGGGCACCGGCGGGGTTTTGGCGCAGGCAGGAGGCACGGCTCTGCTGTTGGGGTCGGTGGCGGAGGGACCGGATCTGGCTGTGCCGCGAACGGAAAGTGCGCTGGTCGGTGGTGTCGTGGCCGTCGCCGTCGCGTTCCTGATCCTGCCACTCAACCCGCTGCGGGTCGTACATCGCAGCGTCGGTCCGACGCTGGATGCCTTCGCCCGTGAACTGACGGCTGTTGCCGACGCACTGGTCCATCGTGACCTTCAAAAGGCCGAGTGCGCCCTTGAGCGCTTCTCTACGGCGTGGGAGCAGAGACAGCAGACGGCTGAACTGGTGGCCGCAGCGCGGCAGGTGACGATCCTCTCACCGTGGCGAAGACGACGGCTCGGAGTCCTGCGCCGGTGGGAGCAAGCCGCCGAGCACTTCGATGCGGCTTACACCTGCACTCGCGAAATGGTGCACTGGGCGGTGGCGACCCTACGGACGGGTGAGCCGGTGCCGGCCGGTCTTCCAGCGTCGATCGAGCACGCCGGCCAGGCGCTGAGGCTGCTGTATCGGGATGTCGTCACCGGCCGGGATCCAGGTCGTACGCGCGCACGGGCATTGGACGCGATCAAAGAGGTCAACAAGGCCTGCGCCGAAGGTGTCGACTCCTCCGGAAACGTCGTCGTCGCACAACTGCGCGCCGCCGTCAGCGAGCTGCTACAGGCCTCCGGACTGCCAGAAGCAGAGGCGACCAAGCGGGCGGACCTGACGGCCGCCGTCTAGCTACGGCGGTGCCAGCAGATGGTGGCGGCGTAGGGCCGTAGGGCTCCTGGCTCCGCGTCAACGGTCTGAACGCCGACTGGCAACCTCCAGCCGGAGGGTGACGCGCGGGCGAGGGCCTTACTTGAGCAGGTCGGACACGACGATAGCCACGAAGATCAGGATTACCGCCTCGCTGACCCACCACGAGTGGTCATTGGCCCAGTTGCGGATCTTCGGCAGCGCTGCTGCCGCCCGCTGACCGAACGCGAACAGGGCGTGCAGTGGCAACGCAAGTAGCAGCAGCGTCAGACACAGGAACGGCAGCAGGTGCCACCACGGCTTGTCGTGGCCTGCCAGGCTTCCGGCGATCCCACGCCGTCGGGCGCCATACCCGAGCACCTGGACACGACGAGTCTCGTGCCCGGCGGGCACGGCGGGCCTGTCCCGCCGGAGGCCGCCGCGTACGTCCGCACAGCGCTGTACGACGCGACCCACCACGTCTTCATCGCGCTCGCCGTGCTGGCAGTCCTCGCGCTGTGCGCGCTGTTGCTGATGCCGCGCCGCAGCAGCAAGCTCACCATCGAGTAGCGATCCGCCATCGCTCAGGCCTACACCCACGCGAACATCCTGGGGTGGCGCAGCCGGCGGGCATGGATGGCCGAGGTGATCGGCCGCCGCACGAGGTGCCGCAGATTGGCCGCGACTCCATCGAGGACGCAATGGCCGCGCTCGACTGGACCGTCATCTACATGTGGCAGTGAGCCGTGCGTCGCGAACTCACGTTGATGGTCTGATCGACCGGTGCACTCTGTGGGGGAGTGGGTGCGGTGATGCTGGGAACTCCCGTCCCGGCGCAGCTCAGGGGACATTCGGAAGCTTCCGGACTACCCCTCCCGATCTTGCGCAGCAGCGAAGTGCAGCAAGGGCTCATCGGCCGATACTCTGAGCGCCGTCCGCACCATCTGGGGAGAGTCATGACAAGTCGGTTCACCGAGCTGGCCGTTGATTGCCACGATCCGGAGAGGCTCGCGGCCTTCTGGTGCGAGGTATTGGACTTCAAGGTGATCGACCGGAGCGAGGGCAAGGTCGAGGTCGGCTCCTGGGTGCCGACCGTCGAGGATGTTCGGGCCCGCCAGATGCCGCCCACCCTGGTGTTCATCAAGGTGCCCGAGGGCAAGACCGTGAAGAACCGGCTCCACCTCGATGTCAGCCCGATCGACGGCAGCACCGAGGACGAGGTGACCAGACTGCTCGGCCTCGGTGCCACCACGACGGATGTGGGCCAGGGCTCAGACCGAAACTGGGTGGTCATGGCAGACCCCGAGGGAAACGAGTTCTGCGTCCTACGCACCCTGGCACCGCAGAGCTAGGCCGCTAGCGGTCGCCCCCGATCACACCGCAGCCGTCACCTTGCGTGATGGTTGCCTGGGACTCAGGGTCATGGCCACCAGCGAAGACGCCGGATCAACCGACGACGACTGGAGCGCGGTCCGGCCGGCGGTCAGGGGTCACCGGGCGAAGGGGCCGGTGCCGGTGAAGGCGTACGCGGCGAATCGGGTGCCGATGCGTTGGTGGGCCTCGGGGCTCGGGTGCAAGCCGTCGGGCAACGGAAGTGCGGTGGCGTCGGCTGAGCCGTACAGGGAGGTGCCGTCGAGGTAGTGCAGGTTCCGGTCGGCCGCGCGGCGGTCGGTCAGCGAGCGCAGTTCGCGCCGGATGACCTGGAGCGTCAGGCGTCCCAGGGTGAGGTCCGCAGGTGCTCCGGTCGCGACGAAACGCACCTGGTCGGTGCCGATCGAGGCCGGGTCGATCGCGCCCGGGCCGGGAGTGTCCTCGTGGACACCGCAGAACAGGGGCGAGATCAGGAGCAGGGGGACGTCCGGGTGGCCGTCGCGGATCGTGTCGAGGAAGCCGTGGACGGCGGGGACGAAGGCGCGTAGCCGCATCGCGTCGAGGTTGACGACGTTGATGCCGAGTTTGACGCTGATGTAGTCGGCCGGAGCGTCGCGGATCACGCGGGCCAGGAACGGATCGACCACCGCGCTGCCGCCCAGGCCGAGATTGCGCAGTTCGACACCGGCACGACGGGCGGCGACGGCCGGCCAGATCTCGCTGGGCGCCAGCGCGTTCGAGCCCTGGCTGATCGAGCTGCCGTGATGCACCCACAGCGGCATCCTGGCGTCGTCCGGCTCGATCGGGGCGTCGGCTCGCAGCTCGACCAGCTCGATGGTCTCGTTGTGCGGCAGCCAGACCTCGATCCGGTGACGGCCCGCGGGCAGATCGGAGACCGTGGTCGCGTGCGCCTCGCCGGTGCGGAGAGCCGTCCGGCCGGTGGCGAGGTCGACCTCGACCCGATCGCCGCCGTCCAGCACGTCGCGGACGATGAGCTCGCCGTCGGCGTAGACGTCGATGCGCCCACGGGGTCGCTCGGCGCCCGCGTAGGCGATCCGGGTCGGGTGGGTCACCAGTTCGACCGCGCTCGCCGTCGTCTGGAACACGATGCGTACGCCGGAGGGCTGGCTCTCCATCGAGAGCAGCTGTTCGTCCGGGAATTGTTCGCGTACCCAGGCGGGTAGCCGGTGTGGCCGGATGCCGCGTGGGGTGACCTCGACCTCGGCGGCGCCGCGGAGGAGCTCGGGGAGGACGTGCATCAGGGCTTTCCTTCGGTCGGCCAGGAGCGGAAAGCGGTGTCGAGCGCATCCAGCGCGCGCCGCCAGGAGAGCTCGGTCGCGGGCTCGCGGTGCGCGAAGTTGCCGCTCGCCTCTAGCGCCAGGAAGCCGTTGATGGTGGCGCCGAGCAGCCGGGTGGCGTGCACGAGCTCGGTCTCGGGCAACTGGTAGCCGCGGAGCATCGCCAGAGTCAGCGCGACCAGGTGGCCGGCCGCGTCCGATTCCACGGTCGATGACGCGGCAGGGCGTTGCAGGGCGGCCCAACGGCCGGGGAACTGGCGGGCGTAGTCGCGGTGTGCGTCGGCGAGGGCGATGAGCGCGTCTCGCCCCGAGCGGCCGCCGATGGCTATCGCCACCCGGTCGGCGAGCTCGCCGAGTGCCAGCTCGTGCACGCCGTCGAGCAGCGAGGACCGATCGCGGACGTGTGAGTAGAGACTCGCGGTCTGCACCCCGAAGCGGCGGGCCAGCGCCGACAGGGTGATCGCGTCGAACCCTTCTCGGTCCGCCAGCTCCGCCGCCGCCGCGATGACGACCGCTGAGGTCAGGTTCGCTCGTCCCATGCCCCCATCCTACCCCTAGTAGCGAAAAACCTAATGCCATTCGGTTGGGGTCACAACTCCGAGACACCGTGTTTGTTGGAGGCGGCCGCTATCCTGCCCGCCAACAAGCGATCAGCCGAACACCTCAGCCCCAGCCGACGAGCTTCGAGGAGCCGCCGATGCCCACCAGGCCGGACCAGACGTCACGAGCGCGCCGCCTGGACACTCCCATCTTCCTGGGCAGCCTCGCCGCCGTCGTCCTCGGCGCCGTCGGCGCGTTCCTCGGGTTCGGGGTCCTCGGCAGCATCGGCCCGGTGCCGACCCTGCTCCTCCTCATCGTCGTCGTCTTCGCCGTCGGTGCGACCGTCACCGTCCGTCGCATCTTCGCCCTGCGCACCACCGACGACGCCAGCGACCGCCGGCACGGGCGCGGTTGAGCGTCGTCGGTCGATCCGAATCCGGCGCACCACGTCGACCTGCTCGCCGCTGAGGACGACGCCGAACCCGCCGTTTCCTGACGCATCGTCCCGTCGACCGGCACGCACCCCTGGCCGGTAGTCCAGTTCCGGCTCGACTCCTGCCACACCCTTGAGTGTTGCTCCCTCCCGTGGGGGAGAGGCCTCCCCGCTCGGCGGGAGTCGAGGCCCGGTGGGTGGTGGCTACCGTCGTGATCATGGTCGATCATGCTCATCCCCGTCGTTGGCCGGCGTACGCGATGGCGGTGCTGTTCCTCGGTTACGCCCTGGGCAAGGCCGTCTTCGCCGCGCAGTCCCGGCTCGGGTTCCCGGGCGGCCCGCCCGTCTCAGCTGCCGAGGCCGAGGGCTACTTCCTGGACCCGGCCGTGGCACAGTGGACCGCCGCCGCGACCGGCGTGCTCGGGGCCAGCCTCGCCCTCGCCACGGTCACGTCGCTGGGCCGCTGGCTGCCGCGGGGCGTGATGCTGCTGGCGTTGGCCGGGATGCTGCTCGCCGTCGGCGGCGGCGCCCTGATCATGATCCTGGACGGGTTCGTCGGCCTCGGCGTCGGCTGGCAGTGGCACCACGGCATCCTGGGGATCGTCGTCATCGGGCTGCTGGTGGAGACGATCCGCTCCTACGAGACCGCGACGAGGCGACGTGTCGCGGGCTGACCGGGCGGTCCTCGGGGCGTACGGGGCGGCGGTGTGCGCAGCGGCGTACGGATCGATGAAGCTCGCGCAGGCGCTCGGAGCCAACGCACTGGCCGACAAGGATCCGCTGCCCCCGGAACTGCGCGAGCGGTTGCTGGCCCGGGACCCGCTGTTCGTGGCGAGCCACTGGATACTGGCCGGTGCAGCCCTGGTCGGCGTCGTCGTCGCGCTGGCCGCCGTACGCCCGTGGGGTGCGGCGGTCCCGCGGCGGCTGCTGCTGGCGGTCGCGTGGGGGCTGGGAATCTTCATGATCGCTCGGGCGGTCGGGGTGCTGGGGTTCGGTTTCGTCGGCGACGCGCTGCTGCTGGCCGGGGTTCGCCCGCCGCCGGTCGAGCACGCCGCCCTGGCCCGCGACCTGGCGCGCTGGGACCTGCTGCTGTGGTCACCGTTCTTCCTGCTGTGGGGGATCTGCTGGACGGCGACGGGACGCGGCCTGGCAGCGCGCGCTCCGGCGCGGGGCTGACGTTCGGGTCGGGCCGCGCCGATCAGGCCAGGGCTAGTGGAACGCCGATGGCCGGGAGCGCTCAGAGTTCGGCGCTGACCAACCAGCCGTTGTGGTCGGTGTGCCGCATCGGGTGCGAGCGGGCGTCGGCGAAGCTGAGGTCGCTGGTCGCGATGACGTGCTGCACGTTGCCGTTGCCGACATGGTGGTAGCCCGCGGGAACGCAGTCCCGGACGTCAGGCGAGCCGCCGACGGCCAGGTTCAGGTCGCCGGCGACGAGCACCGGAGTGGACGATCCCACTGCCGCCCGCATCGCGGGGATCTCGACCCGCAGCAGGTGCTGGCACTGCCGGATCGCGACCGCCGCGGAGGCGAACGTCAGGTGGGTGGTGCAGGCGTGGTAGCGGTCGGCCGCCGCCACGCAGAGCCAGACCCGCAACTCGTCCGGGCCATCGGCCTGCTGCGGGTAGAGCCCGTTGAACACCGCGACGCCACCCCGGGCCGCGGGGTCGACCCGGCCGAGGATCCCGATGCCGTACGGCTCGCCGTTGCGGCACCGGTACGGCCGGGAACGGACGACCCGGTCGGCCGCCGGCTGGAACGCCCAGAACACCGGGTCACCCGGGAACGCGCGGAGCATCGCCGGGTGGAGGCCGGTCACCACGTCGTCCCGGCAGACCTCGTTGAGGGTCACCACCTGCGGACGCAGCTCGATGATCGCCGCGTACGCCTCGGCCACCGCCCGGCCGTTGTTGACCTGGGCGTAGCACGACGCGAAACCGCTGTTGCACAGGTTGAGTTGCAGCGCGGCGAACGGCGCGCCCGGCCGCGGCGCCGGCGGCTCGTCCCGCCCGGGCCGGTGTCCGGTCGGGCCAGCGGTCAGGCCGCCGAGCTCGGCGCAGGGGCCGGACCCGGGACAGAACGTCCGCACCCCGGGCGCGGTCCGCTCGGCCGGGGCGCTCGGGCGGACGTACGCGTCCCCGGCGAGCGCCACCACCAGCAGCAGCACACCCGGCACGACCAGGGCCCGGACGCGTCGCCGCCGGTCGACCGGTGGCGACGGGGCGGCTCGACGTGTCGACATCCCCTTCGGCGGGCTCAGTCGCAGCTCATCCGGGCCGTGCGCAGGAAATCGTTCCGCGACATGATCCTCGTCGTCCGGTGGTCCTTCGGCACCAGCACCTGCTCCGGTCCGATCCGGTCGAAGTCCGCGATGGTGAACGGGACGGTGATGGCATCACCGCTGCTCCACCCGCCGAGGCCGTAGCTGGCCCCGGGCCGCAGTTCGGTGAGCGGTCGGGTCTTCTCCGGGCCGCCACCGCCTGCCGCGGGGGTCTCGCCGCTTCCGTGGAGTTCCCAACCCTGCGGTGGCGGACCGAGCAGCGGAACCTCCACCACCTCCTGCGCCGGCGTGCCGCTGATGTGCCAGCGGGTCGACGTCCCGGTGCCCTCATAGGAGCCGTCCTCGTAGACGCTGAGCTGGGAGAAGGCGCCGTCGCAGGTGACCAGGACGCCCACCGGCCGACCATCCTGGACGGACAGGGCGACGATCGGCTGGTCCGGCGGGGTGCAACCGGCCAGCAGGCCGAGCAGCAGGACCAGGATCCCGGGAAGAGTCAGCCTGCGCACGACCCGATACTTCCAGCATGGCGTCACCCGCCGGGTCCCGAGCGGTCACGATCGGCACACAGCTTCGCCACAGCTCGGTACCGGGATCCGTTCGCGTTTGCTGACCCCGGGGTGCCCGGACGAGCGTCACGGGGGTCGGCTGCCGGGCAGCGCGAGGTCCAGTTCGAGCCAGTCGGCCAGCTCCCTGATCTCGGCGCGCACCGCGGCGGCGGTGGCCGGGTCGAAGGGCTCGTCCTCGTGGATCGCGTCGACCCGAAGCACGCCGGCCCGGCGGTCGGCGGTCGTCGGTGCGGGTCAGCTCATGGACGGCCACGGATCGAGGCTAGGGGACCGGTACGGCGGAAGGCCACGCTCCGCGACCGGTTCGGCGACCAGTACCTGGGACGGGGGCTTGTCCCGGCCCACACCGGCTCCTATTCTCCACCTAACCAGTGGGAAATATCGGGAAGCCGAGCGCGGCCCGCCCCGCGTGGATCCACCGACCGGGCAGCGCCGCCCGACGGACCGACGACGACCGATCGACTGACGAACCTGACCAACCCTCACCCCGGACTGGTGGTTGACATGCGAAAACTCATCCTGCTCGCGCTCGTCGGCCTCGGCGCCCAGCTCGTCGACGGCAGTCTCGGCATGGCGTACGGGGTCACCTCGACGACGCTGCTGCTGGCCATCGGCACCAACCCGGCCGCCGCATCGGCCACCGTGCACCTGGCCGAGATCGGCACCACCCTGGTCTCCGGCGCCGCGCACTGGCGGTTCGGCAACGTCGACTGGAAGGTGGTCTGGAAGATCGGCATCCCGGGGGCCATCGGCGCGTTCGCGGGCGCCACGTTCCTGTCCAGCCTGTCGACCGAGACCGCCGCGCCGCTGATGTCGCTCATCCTGCTGGCGCTCGGCCTCTACATCCTGATCCGGTTCACCGCTGTCGGCCTGCCCAAGGGCAACCTCGGCAAGCCGCTGCGCAAGCGGTTCCTCTCCCCGCTCGGTGTGGTGGCCGGGTTCGTCGACTCCACCGGCGGCGGGGGCTGGGGGCCGGTCGGCACGCCGGCCATCCTGGCCAGTGGCCGGCTGGAGCCGCGCAAGACGATCGGCTCGATCGACACCAGCGAGTTCCTGGTCGCCGTCGCGGCGAGCATCGGCTTCATCGTCGGCATCGGTTCCGAGGGCGTGAACTTCGCCTGGGTGGTGGCCCTGCTGGCCGGCGGGATCATCGCCGCACCGATCGCCGCCTGGCTGGTGCGGCACATCCCGCCGCGGGTGCTCGGCTCGGCCGTCGGCGGCATCATCATCCTGACCAACACCCGCACCCTGCTGCGCAGCGACTGGATCGACGCGCCGGACAGCGTCCGCTACCCGGTCTACGCCGTCATCTACGTCGTCTGGGCGGCCGCCCTCGCCTACTCGGTCCGCCGGTACCTGGCCAACCGGGAGGAGGAGCGGCGGATCATCGCCGAGGCCGAGGCGGCCGCCACCGCCGAACCGGACCAGAAGACCCC
>NZ_QGSW01000056.1:0-14155 GCF_003176715.1 Micromonospora sp. S4605 | reverse complement strand
GGAGTTCGGGGCCGCCGTCGAGCAGCGGGGCGAGCAGGTCGCCGGACTTCTCCACCCGCTGGAGCACCTCGCCGGCCGTGTAGGGGCGGGTGGCGGGCCGCTTGCCCGCCGCGCCGGCCGCGACCTCGTCCCAGGTCAGCGGGGTCGACGCCGACGGCACCGCCTGGGCCCGCAGCGAGTACGGCGCGACGGTCGTCTTCGCCGCGTTGTTCTGGCTCCAGTCGATGAAGACCTTCCCCGGCCGCAGGTTCTTCGCCATCTTCGACACGATCAGCTTCGGGTGCGCCCGCTCCAACTCCTGGGCGATCCGCTTGGCGTAACCGGAGACGAAGTCGGAATCCTGCGTGCCGGCGATCGGGCAGCACAGCTGCATGCCCTTCTTCCCCGACGTCTTCGGGTAGGCCTCGATCCCGTCGTCGGCGAGCCGGTCACGCATCAGCAGCGCCACCTGGCAGCACTGCTTCAACGCGGCCGGCGCGCCCGGGTCCAGGTCGACGACCATCATGTCCGGGTGCTCGCCGATCTTCCACTGCGGCGTGTGCAGTTCCAGCGCGGCCAGGTTGGCCAGCCAGACCAGGGTGGGCAGGTCGTCGGCGACCACGTAGTCGATGGTCTCCCGGCCCTTGGTCGACCCGGGCGCGGGCAGCGTCTCCACCCGTACCCAGTCGGGGGTCGAGGCCGGCTTGTTCTTCTCGAAGAACGACTTGTCGTCCACCCCGTTGGGAAAGCGGATCCGGGTCAGCGCCCGATCGGTCAGGTGCGGCAGGAGCACCGGGGCGATCCGGGTGTAGTAGTCGATCACCTCGCCCTTGGTGAACCCGGCCGCAGGATAGAGCACCTTGTCCAGGTTGGACAGCTCCAGCGAGCGGCCCTCGACGTCCACCCGGAGCCGGTCAGCCGGCATCGTCGACCTCCTCGGCGGGCTTGTCCGGTCGCAGCCGGAGCACCCGGGGGAACCGCAGTCGCCCGTCCGGGGTGCGCTGGCCGTACTTCACCTCCACCACGACCGTGGGTGTTACCCAGATCGCCACCCGGGCATCCTCGCGCGGCACGTCGCCGGCGAACGGCGACGCGCCGGCGCGCAGCGGCTCCAGTTCGCGCAGCAGTTCCCGCTCCAGGGCGGCGCCGATGCCGCCGCCGACCCGGCCCCGGTAGGTGAGCCGGCCGTCCGGGCGGGGCACCCCGACCAGCAGCCCGCCGATCTTGCGGGCGCCCGGCCGCCAGCCGCCGACCACGAAGTCCCCGGTGACCTCCAGCTTGACCTTGACCCAGTCGGGCGAGCGCACCCCCGGCCGGTAGGCCGACTCGATCCGCTTGGCCATCACCCCCTCCAGGCCGTGCTCGCCGGCGGCCTCGTAGGTGGCCGGGCCGTCGAGGAAGAGCGGCGACACCGCCCACCGGGTGCCGCCCAGCATCAGGCCGTCCAGCGCCTCCCGGCGGCGGGCGTACGGCCAACCGGTCAGGTCCTCGCCGTCGAGCCGGAGCAGGTCGAAGATCATGTACGTCACCGGCATCACCGCCGCCAGCCGGGCGGCCTTGTTCCGGTCCCGGACGTGCATCCGCTCGGCGAGCGCGGTGAACGAGGGCTGGCCGGTCTCGCCGAGCAGCACCACCTCGCCGTCGAGCAGCGCGTCGTCCACCTGGGTACGCAGGGTGGCCAGCTCCGGGTACGCGACGGTGATCTCCACGCCCGAGCGGGCGTACAGGTGCTGGCGCCCGCCGGAGATGTCGGCGAGGGCGCGCACCCCGTCCCACTTGAACTCGTACGCCCAGCCGTCACCCGCCGGGAGCTGCCCGGTCATCGCGAGCATCGGCTTCAACGGCGCGCCGGGCACCTCATGACTGTAGTTGCCGGCGGAAGCGCTCGCGCCCGCTTCGATCATTTGCGATCCTGGGCTGTACCGGGGAGAGGAGCACGGGATGCGAGCCATCTGGAAGGGTGCCGTCTCGTTCGGGCTGGTCTCGATCGCGGTGAAGCTCTACTCGGCCACCGAGGAGAAGGACATCCGGTTCCACCAGGTGCACCGGGACGACGGCGGCCGGATCCGCTACAAGCGCACCTGCCAGGTCTGCGGCGAAGAGGTCAGCTACGACGACATCGCCAAGGGCTACGACATCGGCGGCGGCGAGATGGTGATCCTCACCGACGAGGACTTCGCCGAGCTGCCGCTGAGCACCTCGCACGCGATCGACGTGCTGGAGTTCGTGCCGGCCGAGCAGGTCGACCCGATCCTCTACAACAAGGCGTACTTCCTGGAGCCGGACGGCGCGGCCACCAAGCCGTACGTGCTGCTGCGCGACGCGCTGACCGACTCCGAGCGGGTGGCCATCGTCAAGGTGGCGCTGCGCCAGCGGGAACAGCTCGCCACGCTGCGGGTCCGCGAGGGCGTGCTGCTGCTCAACACGATGCTCTGGCCGGACGAGATCCGTAAGCCCGACTTCGGCTTCCTGGACGAGGACCTCAAGGTCCGGCCGCCGGAGCTGGCGATGGCCAGTTCGCTGATCGACTCGATGGCCGGGGACTTCCAGCCGGACGAGTTCACCGACGACTACCGGGCGGCGTTGCAGGAGGTCATCGACGCCAAGGTGGAGGGCCGCGAGGTGGTCCAGCCGGAGGAGGTCGAGGAGGCCCCGGCGGCGGCGGTGGACCTGATGGCCGCGCTCAAGGCGTCCGTGGAGCGGGCCAAGGCGGCCCGGGGCGAGGCGCCGGCCCGGGGCGGCGGCGCCGAGCCGACCCCGATCTCGGCGGCCCGCTCGGCGAAGAAGGCGGCCGAGAAGAAGGCCGCCAAGGCGCCGGCCAAGAAGGCGGCCGAGAAGAAGGCGGCCCCCAAGAAGGCGGAGAAGAAGGCCGCGCCGAAGAAGGCCGCCGCGGCGGAGAAGAAGACCGGGGCCAAGAAGGCCGCCCCGAAGAAGGCCGCCCGCAAGACCGCCTGACCCCGGTCCGCCCGGGTCAGCCCCGGCCGAGCTTCTGCGTCGGGGTGATCCGGACGATCACCCGCTCCTCACCGGGCCGCCGGAACGGGTAGCGGTCCTGCGAGGCCCTTCACCCACAGGGTGCGGAAGTCGTTCGCCTTGTCCGCCACCGAGACCGCGACCTCCGGGTTGCGCCGGATGTTCTCGTACTTGACCCGGCCCTTGGCCGTGTTGAACAGGATGTGCTCGCCGTCGGTGTCCACCCAGACCGGGGTCACGTGCGGCGAGCCGTCGGCCTCGACGGTGGCGACGTGGGCCAGCTGCGGCTCGGCGAGCAGGGCAAGGTCTTCATCGGTGAGGATCGCCATGGTCGGAATCTACCGGCGCGACCGCCCGACCGCCGGGCCACCCGGCCACCCGGCATCCGACGTTGCCTTGACGTCGGCGACAAGGTCTAGCGTGGGCCGCGACGCCACCGGCGAGGGAGGTCGGATGCTGATCGGCGAGTTGGCTGAGCGCGCCGGCACGAGCACGCGCGCGCTGCGCTACTACGAGACGCACGGGCTGGTCCGGCCGGGCCGCTCGGCGAACGGCTACCGGGTCTACGACGAGGTCGAGCTGGCCGTCGTACGGGAGATCCGGTCGCTGCTCGCGGTGGGCTTCGGCCTCGACGACATCCGGCCGTTCGTCGCCTGCCTGCGGGCCGGCAACAGCTCCGGCCACGTCTGCCCCGACTCGGTGGCGGTGCTGCGCCGCAAGCTGGCCGAGGTCGACGCCGGCATCGACCGGCTGCAAACGGTCCGGCAGGAGCTGCGGGACCAGCTCGCCCACGCCATCGCCCAACGGGAGGAAACATGCCTGAGGTTGCGCAGGGCGGCTCGCTGACCACGGTCACCGACGCCACCTTCGACTCCGCCGTACTCGCCGCCGACCGGCCGGTGGTGGTCGACTTCTGGGCCGACTGGTGCCCGCCGTGCCGGGCCATCTCCCGCAGCCTGGCGGAACTGGCCGACGAGTTCGCCGGCCGGCTGGACATCACCACGATCAACTCGGACGAGAACCCGGAGACCACCCGCCGGTACGGGGTGATGTCGCTGCCCACGCTGCTGGTGTTCGACCGGGGTGAGCTGGTCGGTTCGATCGTCGGGGCGCGGCCGAAGAACCACCTGCGGGCGGCGCTGGGCCGGCACGTCGGCGACGCCTGACCGGGGTGTCGGCCGGGCCGGTTACGCTCCGCCGGCCGACACCGCCCCCGGAAGGACCGTCATGCCGTACGCCCCCGACCTGCACCGGCTGCTGACCCCCGGCGCCCGCTACGCCGACGAGCACGGCACGTACGTCATCGAGGCGCACCCGGTCGACGACGTCGTGCTCCCCACCGGTCAGGTGGTCGGCTGCGACCCGCTGGTCTGCCCGGAGGCCGAACCGTTCACCGTCACCGTGCCGCCCGGCCGCTACCCGGCGCGGGCCTGGGTGGCGGTGGTGCTGCGCGACGGCGCCGAGGCGGACCGGCGGGTGGCCGCGCTGGAGCTGGTGGTGCACGACGAGCCGGCCGTCCGGTGGGAGCTGGCGCTGGTCGGCGACCAGGACGCGGCGACCCTCGACGACGACGGCTACTTCGGCTTCGGGGTGGACGCCGGCACGGCCACGCTGGCCGACCCGACCGCGCTGGAGGTGCTGTCGGGGTGGGACTACGACCAGGTCGAGGACGTGTTCATCCCGGCCGAGCTGCCCGATGCCCCGGTGCCCGGGTTGATCACCGCGGTGCTGGACGAGGCGTCCGGCGCCAACGTGGTGACGGTCTCCTCGGGCTGGGGTGACGGCTGCTACGGCACCTGGATCGGGCGCACCGCGGCCGACCGGATCACCTCGTTCGTGATCGACTTCATGGTGGTCCCCGACCCGGACTGACCCAGGTCGCCGCCAGCCGCACCGCGGCGGTTCGTGCCCGCCCGGCACCGGCGTCCGTTCGGGCCGGTCGGATGCGGCACGGTGGGCGTCCGGGCGGGTACCGTGTGCGTCGGCTTTCCCCCCGGCAGCGATGCCGGCCACCACCTCGCAGCAGGGAGTCGACGAGTGAGCGAGCGCACGCAGAACCGGTCGAAGTCGGAGCGGCGGCTGGCCGCCCAGTTGGCGGCGCAGAAGGCGGCCGAGGCGAAGCGCCGCCGGCAGGCGTGGCTCGGCGGTCTCGCCGGTATCGCCGTGGTGGCGGTGCTGATCACGGTCTTCGTCGTCGTCAACCGGGGTGACTCCGGCGAGAAGGCCGGCGGCGACGCGTCCGCCTCCGCCTCCGCGCTGGACCCGGCGCTGAAGACCAAGCCGACGGTCGGACCGGGTCAGGGCGAGTTGACCAAGCTCACCGTGACCCCGCTGATCAAGGGCACCGGCCCGGCCGTGCAGGCGGGCCAGACCATCAGCACCAACTACGTCGGGGTGTTCTACAAGGACGGCAAGGAGTTCGACTCGTCCTGGGAGGGCGGCCAGCCGGTCAGCTTCCCGATCGGCGTCGGGCAGGTCATCAAGGGCTGGGACCAGGGCCTGGTCGGGGTCACCGTGGGCAGCCGGGTGCAGCTGGACATCCCGGCCGACCTGGCGTACGGCAACGACTCCTCCGGCGGCCGCCCGGCCGGCCCGCTGCGGTTCGTCGTGGACGTGCTCTCCGCCCAGTGACCCGACCGGTACGCCCGGCTTGTCACCACAGATCGATGCAGTTGCCCACACAGGGCTTCCGAGCCGTCACCCGCCGGCAGTAGGTTCAGCGTCACCCCGGGCGGCCGCGCCGTCCCGGGGTGACGACGGACCGAACGTGGAGGGGCCCGTGACGGACGACCCAGGGCGGACCGCCCGGCTGATGTGGACACACTTCGAGCCGGTGCACGCGGTCACCTACTTCCACCCGCGAGCCCGCGCCGCGTACGAGGCGGTCGGGTTGCGCGGCTACTGGCGGGGCTACTTCGCCGGCCGGGCCGCCCCGCTGGGCCCCACCGACGCCGCCCCGGTCGTCGCCGCGTTCTTCAGCTTCGCCCCGCACATGGTGGCCCGGGCGCTGCCCGCCGTCTGGCGGCTGGCCACCCCGGCGGAGGCGCTGCGCGCCCGGCTCACCGGCGCGGTGCAGGCGCTCGCCGAGCTGACCTACGAGCTGCCCGAGTCGCACCTGGCCGAGGCCGCCGACCTGCTGGAGGCGGCGGCCGGCACGCTGGAGCCCGCCGGCCGGGTGCTCGGCGCGGCCAACGCCGCCCTGCCCGCTGGCGAATACCCGCTGGCCCGGCTCTGGCAGGCCGCCACCACGCTGCGCGAGCACCGCGGTGACGGGCACGTGGCGGCGCTGGTCGCCGCCGACCTCGACCCGGTCGAGACGCTGGCCTTCCGGGTGACTGTCGACCTGTCCCCGCAGCACCTGACCGGTCGCGGCTGGTCGGAGGAGCAGTGGGCGGCGGCCCGGGGCCGGCTGGTCGAGCGCGGCTGGCTCACCCCCGACGGCGAGCCGACCGAGCGCGGCCGGGCCGGGTTCCAGGCCGTCGAGGACGCCACCGACGCCGCCGCGTCACGCCCCTGGCGCCTGCTCGGCCCGGACCGCACCGACCGGCTGCGCGAGCTGCTCGACCCGATCGCCCGCGCCGGGCACACGGTGATCCCGCCGGACAGCCCGATCGGCCTCCCCGCGCTACCGGCCTGACCGGCCGGTCGACCGATGTCCCTGCCGGGCTCGACCCGGCTGGCCCCGACCGTTCCCCGCGCTGGCGGCCCGACCGGCCACCCGGCCGTTCCCCCACGATGATCCGGCCGCTGGTGCCGCCGGCCGCCGCCGTCACCCTGCCCGGGCCAGGTCGGCCAGCCGGCGCGGATCGGTGACCACGACGCCCCGCCGGCCCGCCCGCACCGCCCCGGCCAGGGCCAGCCGGCGCAGCGCCCGGTTGACCGTCACCCGGCTCAGCCCGAGCACCCGCGCCAGCTCCTCCTGAGAACCGCGCCAGCCGGCGTCGCCGGTCGCCAACAGGAACGCGGCCACCCGTACCGGGGCGGGCTGGGTGGTGGTCGTGGCCAGCCGATCCCGACCGGCGAGCGCGTCCCGGGCCAGGTGGCGCAGGACGTGGGCGCGGACGCCCTCCTCCCGGTCGAGCAGCAGCCGGAAGTCGGCCCGGGGCAGCAGCCGCGCGGTGCCGGCCTCGACGGCCAGCAGGTCGGTCGCCGGGACGGTGTCGACCAGCAGCGCGGGCTTGTCCACGATCGCCGGGCCGGTCCACCGGGCCGGCCACACCTCGCCGCCGGCCGCGGTGACGTGCCGGCTGACCACGGTGCCGGTCAGCAACAGCAGGAACGGGGACGGCTCACCGGCCCGGCGCAGCACCGTACCGGCCGGGAAGCGGACCGGCCGGCTGGACCGGACGAGCTGCCGCAGGGTCGCCGGGTCGGCGTGCCGCAGCGCCGGGATGTCGGAGATCGCCGTCATGTATCCCTTGATACAGCGGCCCGCGCCGGGCTGCCCCTATCGTGCCCCACATGTGGATCGTCGAACTCGCCTTCACCGACGCGCCGGAGCGGTTCGCCGCCCGTCCGGCGCACCGGCAGTTGTTGACCGCCCTGCACGCCGAGGGGATCGTCCGGATGTCCGGCCCGCTGGCCGACGACTCCGGCGCGGTGCTCGTCTTCGACGTGCCCGACCGGCCGGCGCTGGACCGGCTGCTCGCCCAGGACCCGTACTACTCGACGCCCGGGGTGCGGGTGGTCGGGGCGCGGGAGTGGGCGCCGTTCCTCACCTGAGCCGGCCGGTCGGGCAGGATGGGCTCGTGGTGGATGCGGTGGTCTTCGACCTGGACGGCGTGATCGTGGATTCCGAGCCGGTCTGGGAGGAGGTCCGGCGGGGGTACGTGTCGGCGCACGGCGGGACGTGGCAGGCCGACACCCAGCGCCGGCTGATGGGGATGAGCACCGGCGAGTGGTCCCGCTACCTCAGCGCCGAGCTGGGCGTCGGGCGCAGCCCCGAGCAGGTCGCCACCGAGGTGGTGGAGGAGATGACCCGGCGGTACGCGGCCCGCGTACCGGTCATCGACGACGCCCCGGGGGTGGTGCGCCGGCTGGCCGCGCGGTGGCCGCTCGGCCTGGCCAGCTCGTCACCGACCCGGCTGATCGCGGCGGCGCTGGCCGCCACCGGCCTGACCGAGGCGTTCCGGGCGACCCTGTCGACCGAGGAGACCGAGCGGGGCAAGCCGGCGCCCGACGTCTACCTGGCCGTGGCGCGGCGGCTCGGCGTCGACCCGGCCCGCTGCGTCGCGGTGGAGGACTCCTCGAACGGGGTGCGCTCGGCGGCCGCCGCCGGGATGGCCGTGGTGGCGATCCCGCACGGCGCGTACCCGCTGGACGACGACGCCGCCGAGCTGGCCGCCGTGGTGCTGGGTTCGGTCGACGAGTTGACCACCGAGACCGTCGACCGGCTCTGCTGACCGGTCTTTCCCCCGCACGGTCCGGTTGTACGGTTTGCGGGGCGGCCGGCATGAGCGCGGGTCGGTCGGGTACCGCAGCCGACGGCGCGCCGAGCCGGGCCGCCGGGCGGTCGGAGTGAGGGGACGGCGATGAAGGCGATCGTGTACGAGCGCACCGGCGACGTCTCGGTGCTGCAACTGGTGGACCGGCCGGTGCCGGAGCCGGGGCCGGGCGAGGTGCTGGTGCGGGTGGCCGTCTCCGGGGTGAACCCGACGGACTGGAAGGCCCGCCGGCAGTGGCCGCTGCCGGCCGGCTGGCAGACCCCCGGGCAGGACGGCGCCGGGGTGGTCGAGGCGGTCGGCGAGGGGGTCGACCAGGAGCTGATCGGCGAGCGGGTCTGGCTCTGGGAGGCCGCCTGGCAGCGGCCGTGGGGCACCGCCGCCGAGTACACGGTGGTGCCGGTCCGGCAGGCGGTACGCCTCGGCGACGCCTCCTTCGACCTGGGCGCCTGCCTGGGCATCCCGTTCCTCACCGCGCACCGCTGCCTGACCGCCGGCGAGTACATGCCGGACCGGCTGCACGCCGGCGCGCTCAGCGACCACACAGTGCTGGTGCAGGGCGGGGCGGGCGCGGTCGGCAACGCGGCCATCCAGCTCGCCCGCTGGGCCGACGCCTGCGTCATCGCCACCGTCAGCAGCGCCGAGAAGGCGCAGCTCGCGGCGGCGGCCGGCGCCTCCTTCGTGGTCAACTACAAGGAGCAGGACGTGGTGAAAGAGGTCCGCAAGATCGCGCCCGACGGGGTGCACACCATCGTCGAGGTCTCCGCCGCGCGCAACGCCGCCACCGACGTCCAGCTGCTGCGCGCGGGCAGCGCGGTCTGCGTGTACGCCGACGACGGCGGTGACGAGGTGACCCTGCCGATCCGGACGTTGATGGTGCCGAACGCGCGCTGGCAGTTCGTGCTCGTCTACACCGAGCCGAAGGCGGCCAAGGCGCAGGCCGTCCGGGACGTCGCCGCGGCGGCCGCCCAGGGCGGGATCCGGGTCGGCGAGGAGGCCGGCCTGCCGCTGCACCACCACCCGCTCTCGGCCACCCAGGCGGCCCACCGGGCGGTGGAGAACTCGGTGGTCGGGAAGGTGCTGATCACCACCAGCGAGTGACTGCTGGTCACTCGGCGGCGCTGCCGGCGCGGGCCTGGGCGGCGGCAACGCGGACCAGCTCGGTGAGCACCTCGACGTCGACGTCGGCGAGGCGCTTGACGTAGAGGCAGCCCTTGCCGACGGTGTGCCGGCCGAGCCGGGCCAGCAGCTCCGGCTTGCCCGGGAACTCCTCGGGCAGGTAGAGCGTGGTGGCCGCCTTGCGCGGCGAGAAGCCGACCAGGAACCAGTCCAGCTCGCGCCCGGTGGCGTAGCGCAGCCGCCGCTGGCCGAACCCGACGATGCTGTCGCCCCACATCGTCGGCGGCTCGCCGGTGACCGCCCGCATGAGGTCCCGCACCGCCGTCGCGTCGGCGCGGCGGGCCTCGTCGGGCACGGCAGCCAGGAAGTCGTCGACGCTGGCGGCGGTCGGGGCGGTCTTGAGGGTGGCCATCGGACGCCTCCTGGGCTGCGGTCGACCGGTGGACCCGATCCGCCCGGAGCGTACGGGGGCACCCCGACAGATCCGTCGGCAAGCCCCCTGAGCTGCGGGAATCCGAACCTATTTCGTCGTTCCGCAGGACAGAGGCGAACAAGTTTCGCAAGAATGACGGTGCGGGTCGCCCCGCATGGAACGGGCGGCCCCGGCGCGGTGCGAACGCCGGGGCCGCCCCTGGGGAGGGATGTCTCTCAGGAGTGTGTCCCTACCCAGTAGGCGACGGTGCCCGAAAAAACGTTACGGCGTTGCCAGTTCCCGGACATCGAGCCCACCCTCGGCGTAACGGGACCGGACCACCTTCTTGTCGAACTTGCCGACGCTGGTCTTCGGCACCGCGTCGACGAAGGCCCAGCGCTCCGGCAACTGCCAGCGGGCCACCGACCGGCCGAGGAAGTCACGCAGCTCCTCGACGGTGACACTGGCCCCCTCGCGGACCACCACGGTGGCCAGCGGACGCTCGTCCCAGCGCTGGTCCGGCACGCCCACCACGCAGGCCTCCAGCACCGCCGGATGGGCCATCAGCGCGTTCTCCAGCTCGACCGAGGAGATCCACTCACCGCCGGACTTGATGACGTCCTTGGCCCGGTCGGTCAGGGTGATGTAGCCGTCGGCGGAGAGCGTGCCGACGTCGCCGGTACGCAACCAGCCGTCCCGGAACTTCTCCTCGTCCGGGGCGTCGTCGCCGACGTACCGGGCGGTCACCCACGGCCCGCGGACCTCCAGCTCCCCCACGGACGTGCCGTCGGCGGGCAGCGGCTCGCCCAGCGGGCCGACGATCCGCGCCTGCACGCCGGCCGGCACCCGGCCCTGGGTGTAGCGGTAGCGCCAGGCGTCGTCGCCGGTCGCCCCGGCGGGTGGCCGGGAGACCGAGCCGAGCGGGGACATCTCGGTCATCCCCCAGGCGTGGATGACCTCGATGCCGTGCCGGTCGGCGAACGCGTGCATCAACGCCGGCGGGCAGGCCGAGCCGCCCACGATGACCTCCTTGAGCGAGGAGGTGTCCACGTCGTGACTGTCCAGGTAGGCCAGCAGGTCGGTCCAGATGGTCGGCACCGCGCCGGCCAGGGTGGGCCGCTCGGCGGCGATCATCTCGGCGATCGGCGCGGCCTGGAGGAACCGGTCCGGCATGATCAGCGACGCGCCGGAGAGGAACGCCGCGTACGGCAGCCCCCAGGACATCGCGTGGAACATCGGCACGATGGCCAGTTCCCGGTCGGTCGGGCCGAGCCCGAAGCCCTCCGGCATGCAGACCTGGAGCGAGTGCAGGTAGATCGAGCGGTGCGAGTAGGCCACGCCCTTCGGGTTGCCGGTGGTGCCGGAGGTGTAGCAGAGCGCCGCGGCGTCCCGCTCGTCGACCTCGGGCCAGTCGTACGTCTCAGGCCGGCCGGCCAGCAGCTCGTCCCAGTGGTGGACGGTGATCCGGTCGCCCGCCGCGGCGAGCAGCGGGGCCGGGTCGCCGCCGCCGACCACCACCACGTGCCGCACCGTACGCAGCTCGCCGATCACCCGGGCCAGCAGCGGGATCAGCGTGGTGTCGACCAGCACCACCCGGTCCTCGGCATGGTTGGCGATGTAGGCGACCTGGTCCGGGAAGAGCCGGATGTTGAGGGTGTGCAGCACCGCGCCCATGCTCGGCACCGCGAAGTAGGCGACCAGGTGCTCGTTGTTGTTCCACATGAACGTGCCGACCCGCTCGTCGCCGGTCACGCCGCACTCGTCGCGCAGCGCGTGCGCGAGCCGGGCGGCGGTCCGGCCGACCTCGGCGTACGTCATCCGGCGGGGTTCGGCGCCGGTCCAGGTGACCACCTCGGCCGTGCCGTGCACGGTGGAGCCGTGGTCGAGGATCCGGGAGACCTGGAGGGGGGCGTCCATCATCGTGCTACGCATGGGTAGCAAACTAGTGTCGCCGGTCACACGTTGGGAACCCTGGAAAACCCGTCCGCCCTCGACCGGCCCCGTAAATTGTCCGGGTGAGCATCTCCTGGGCTGATTCGTACGTCGGGCAGCTCCGCGCCCTGGCCGGCGACCGGACGCTGATGTTCGTCGGCGCCCGCGCGGTGGTGCGCGACAACGCCGGACGGGTGCTGCTGATCCGCCGCTCGGACAACGGCCAGTGGGCGATGCCGGCCGGCGCGATGGAGCTGGGCGAGTCGATCGCCGACTGCGCGGTCCGCGAGGTGCGGGAGGAGACCGGGCTGCGGGCGCTGCGGGTCAGCGCGTTCGCCCTCTACACCGGCCCGGACCGCACCCACACCAACATGTACGGCCACACCTACCAGATCTTCACCACGGCGTTCCGCGTGGAGGAGTGGGACGGCCAGCTCGCCCGGGTGACCGACGAGACGATCGACGCCGGCTTCTTCCGCCGCGACCAGCTCCCGGCCCCGCTCTCGGCCAGCGTCAACGAGACCCTCGCCGACCTCGACGTCTTCGAACAGACCAACCGCCTGATCCTGAAGTGACCGGCGCGGCGTGAGGGCGCCACCGGCCCACCCGGGTCGGGTCAGAGCAGGGTCTGGCTCTTCGCCTCCATCTCGGCGGCAGCCTCCTCCTTGGACTCCCTGGTCAGCGGCTTGCCGCCGGGGGCGGGCGCCTCGCCGCCCAGCCCGTCCGTGCCGCCGGTGGCACCCTCCGGGCCGGCGCCGCGCAGCCGGTCGTCCGGCAGCGCCAGGGTGACCAGCACGGCCAGGATGGCGATCACCCCGGCGGTCAGGAAGACCCGGTCCAGCGACTCGACGAAGGCCGTCTGCACCGCGGCTCGTACCGGCGCGGGCAGCGCCATGATGGTGGCCGGGTCGTTCACCGAGATGTCCGCGCCGCCGCTCGCCGCGACCGCTGCCTGCTCCGGCGGCGGCAGCTGGGCGATCGCCGCGGGCAGCCGGTCGGCCAGCCCGGAGGTGAGCCGGGCGGAGAGCACCGCGCCGAGGATGGCCACCCCGAACGCGCCGCCCAGCGACCGGAAGAAGGTCGCCGCCGAGGTGCCGGCGCCCAGGTCCCGCATCGAGACGGCGTTCTGCACGGCGAGGATCAGCGACTGCATGCAGAGGCCGAGGCCGACGCCGATCACCACCATGAAGCCGAAGGCCAGCCAGAGCGAGGTGCCCACGTGCAGCTGGGTGAAGAGCAGCATGCCGACCAGCAGCACGGCCGAGCCGACCACCGGGAACCACTTGTAGCGGCCGATCCGGCTCATCGCCCGCCCGGTGAGCACGGAGGTGACGATGATGCCGGCCATCATCGGCAGCATCAGCAGACCGCTGCGGGTGGGCGAGGCGCCCTTGACGATCTGCAGGTAGAGCGGGATGAAGATGATCGACCCGAACATCACCAGGCCGAGCACGAAGCCGGCGCTGTTGGCCAGCGCGAAGGTCCGGCTGCGGAACAGCCGCAGCGGCAGGATCGGCTCGGCGACCCGAGCCTCCTGGAGCACGAAGAGCACACCGAGCACCGCGCCCGCCACGAAGAGCCCGATGATCACCCCTGAGTCCCAGGCGAACTCGTTGCCGCCCCAGCTCAACGCGAGCAGCAGGCAGCTCACCCCGGCGACCAGCAGCCCCGCGCCCAGCCAGTCGATGGCGTGCTCGCGGCGGGTGAACGGGACCAGCCGCATCACCCGGGAGCAGACCAGGATGGCCAGGATCGCCAGCGGCACGTTGATGTAGAAGATCCACCGCCAGTCGGTCTCCGCGAAGTAGCCGCCGACCAGCGGGCCGGCCACCGAGGAGATGCCGAAGACCGCGCCGAACAAGCCCTGGTAGCGGCCCCGCTCGCGGGGCGGCACCACGTCCGAGATGATGGTGAACGCCAGCGTCATCAGGCCGCCGGCGCCGAGGCCCTGGATGCCGCGGGTGACGATCAGCTGGGTCATGTCCTGCGACAACCCGGCGAGCAGCGAGCCGACCAGGAACGTGCCGATCGAGAAGAGGAAGACCGGCCGGCGGCCGAACAGGTCGGCCATCTTCCCGTACAGCGGGGTCGACGCGGTCGACGCGAGCAGGTAGGCGGTCACCACCCACGAGTAGTGGTTGATCCCGCCCAGCTCACCGACGATGGTCGGCAGCGCGGTGCCGACGATGGTCTGGTCGAGCGCGGCCAGCAGCATGCCGGTCATCAGGCCGAGCATCAGCAGGCGGATCTGGCGACTGTTCAGCGCGGGTGGGGCGTGCTCCTCCGTCGTCATCCCCGC
>NZ_QGSW01000028.1:0-14211 GCF_003176715.1 Micromonospora sp. S4605 | reverse complement strand
GTCGGGCGCGGTGACCCGATGGCGGGTGGCCGGGTCTTCGACGGCTTCGGCCGCGGCGACCGGTGGGCCCACCGATACTTCGCGTCGGCCGCCGCCGTGCCGGTCCGCACCGCCGAGCCGGGCCGCGCCGACGTCGGGCGGCTCCCCGCCGACGAACTCACCGCGAGCACGCCGGAGGCCGCGAGCATCGCCGCCAGCGCGCCGACGACCGCGAGCCGTCGGTTCCGGCGGAACCCGCGTCTGGGCTTCATGATGGTCCACTCCTCACAATGTCCAGTGCGCGCGGCCGGGGCCGCGGCGCTGATCGGTGCGTCGTCCCGGCGACGCCGGGTGGGGTGGTGGGAAGAACGGGACGGTCGGAGACCGGACCCGGTTGGGGCGGGGTGGTTCCGCGACCGTCGGCCTCCGCCCGGCCGGGCGGGCAGGTTAGGGCCGACGACTGACGGATATCCGGCTCAGCGACGGATCCACGCTGCGAACGCGAGGTATCGTCGCCGCAGCCCCGCGCCGGAGCGGCCGCCCGGGCCGGGATCGCGCCACGGCCGGTCGGGGGCCAGGTACGTCGGACGTTCGAGGGAGTCTGCGGTGGTAGACCGGAGCTGGTTCGGCGGCCCGCCGTGGCCCGTCCACTCGCCTGCCGACCCGCACCCCGGCGGCGACCGCCGGCACCGTCGCCCCGCCCCGGGCCGGACGTCCTGAATGGGAGTCCGGGTCGAGCCCATCGCCGGGCCTCGGGTGGCGGCGGCAGGACAATTCCTTCATACCCACCTTAACGGTCGAGTCCCCGTCCAGGCGTGGGTACGCGCGGTCGACGTGCCGTGGAAGGTGGACGCGCCCAACCACGGCATGATGCTGGTCGCCGACGACGGGCAGGTGGTCGGCGTGCTGCTGGCCTTCTACTCCGAGCGCACCCTGGCCGGCCGGGCGGAGCGGTTCTGCAACCTCGGCGCCTGGTGCGTGCTCCCCGAGTTCCGCTTCCACAGCCTCAAGCTGCTCAAGGCGCTGCTGGCCCAGCCCGGCTACCACTTCACCGACCTCTCGCCGAGCGGCAACGTGGTGCCGATCAACACCCGGCTGGGCTTCCGCTTCCTGCCGACCACCACCGCGCTGCTGCCGAACCTGCCCTGGCCCTCGCTGCCCGGCCGCCGGGTGGTCAGCTCCGATCCGGAGGTGATCCGCCGGACGCTCACCGGCCCCGAGCTGGAGCGCTACCTCGACCACGCCGACGCCCCGGCCGCCCGGCACGTCGTGCTCGTCGACGGCCACGAGTGGAGCTACCTGGTGTTCCGCCGTGACCGCCGCAAGCGGTTGCCGCTGTTCGGCTCGATCCTGTACGTCAGCAACCCGGAGCTGTTCCGCCGGATGCACCGGATGCTGCTGCGTCACCTGCTGCTGCGGCACGGCGTCCTCGCCACCCTCGCGGAGCTGCGGCTGGTCGGCGCGCGCCCGCCGCTGTCGGTGCTGCTGCCCGACACCCGGCGCAGGATGTTCCGCAGCGACAGCCTCGACCCCGACGACGTCGACTACCTCTACAGCGAGTTGGTCTGCCTCAGCTGGTGACCCGGCGCCCGGACGAGAGGGACGAAACCCCCGACATGCGTACTCAGCTTCACGAGCTCGTCGCCGACGCGGCCGCCCGGCGGGGCGACGCGCCCGCACTGACCTACAAGGACGACACGGTCAGCTACGCGCGGCTGTGGCGGGGCGTGGCCGCGGTCGGCGCGGGCCTGCGCCGGCTCGGCCTGCACCGCGGTGACCGGGTGGCGGTCTGGACCGAGAAGCGGATCGAGGCGGTCGAGGCGATCTTCGGCGCCGCCGCGGCCGGCGGCGTCTTCGTACCGGTCAACCCGCTGCTGCGGCCCCGACAGGTCGGCTACATCCTGGCTGACTGCGCGGTGCGGGTGCTGGTCACCACCCCGGAGCGGTACGCGCTGCTGCGCGAGGAGCTGGAGCAGGTCAAGTCGGTCGAGCACGTGGTGCTGATCGGCGGCGCGGGCGACGGAATCGACCGCCGTACGGTGACCGCCTGGGCGGCGCTGCGCGACGGCGACCCGCTTCCGCCGGACGGCACCGGCATCGACCTGGACGTGGCCGCGATCCTCTACACCTCCGGCAGCACCGGCAAGCCGAAGGGGGTGGTGCTCTCGCACCGCAACCTGCTCGCCGGGGCGGCGAGCGTCAGCGGCTACCTGGCGAACTCGGCCGACGACGTGATCCTGGCGGTGCTGCCGCTCAGCTTCGACGCCGGCTTCAGCCAGCTCACCACCGCCTTCACCGTCGGCGCCCACGTGGTGCTGATGAACTACCTGCTCCCCGGCGACGTGGTGCGCCTCTGCGCCCGGCACCGGGTCACCGGGCTGACCTGCGTACCGCCGCTGTGGTCGCAGCTGGCCGGGGTGAGCTGGCCGGCGGAGGCCGGCGAACACCTGCGGTACTTCGCGAACACCGGCGGCCGGATGCCGAAGACCACCCTGGAGCGGCTGCGCGGGATCCTCCCCGCCGCGCGTCCCTACCTGATGTACGGGCTCACCGAGGCGTTCCGCTCCACCTATCTCGATCCGTCCGAGGTGGACCGCCGACCCGACTCGATCGGCAAGGCGATCCCCAACGCCGAGATCCTCGTGGTCCGGCCCGACGGCACGCCATGCGAGCCGGGGGAGGAGGGCGAGCTGGTGCACCGGGGCGCGCTCGTCGCCCTCGGCTACTGGAACGACCCGGCGCGCACGGCCGAACGGTTCCGTCCCGCACCGGGCCGGGACGGCAACCTGCTGCCGGAGCCGGCGGTCTGGTCCGGCGACACAGTGGTCCGCGACGAGGAGGGTTTCCTCTACTTCGTCGGCCGGGTCGACGACATGATCAAGACCTCCGGATACCGGGTGAGCCCCACCGAGATCGAGGAGATCGTCTACGACAGCGGCCTCGTCCGCGACGCCGCGGCTCTCGGCCTGCCCGACCCGGTGCTCGGCCAGCGGGTGGTCCTGGTGGTGAGCCCGCCCGACGGCGCCGACCTCGACCGGGCGGCGCTGCTGGCTGCCCTGAAGCGGGAGTTGCCGCCGTACATGCTGCCCCGGGAGATCGTGGCGCGGCCCGCGCTGCCCCGGTCGCCGAACGGCAAGTTCGACCGGAACCTGCTACGCCAGGAGTTGACGTCGTGACCCACCATCCCGCCGCCGCCTTCGACCGCGACGCCGGCCGGCTCGCCGTGGGCGGCGTACCGGTCGACCGCCTCGCCGAGCGGGTCGGCGGCACGCCCTTCTTCGCGTACGACCGGCGGCTGCTCACCGACCGGGTGGCGCTGCTGCGCGCCACCCTGCCGCGCGAGGTCCAGCTCAGCTACGCGGTGAAGGCGAACCCGATGCCCGCCGTGGTGCAGCATCTCGCCGGGCTGGTGGACTCCTTCGACGTCGCCTCCGCCCTGGAGATGCGCACCGCGCTGGACACGCCGATGCCGCCGCACCGGGTCAGCTTCGCCGGCCCCGGCAAGACCGACGCCGAGCTGCGGCAGGCCATCGCGGCGGGGGTGACCATCGAGATGGAATCCGAGAACGAGGCCGACCGGGTCGCCGCGCTGGGCCGGCTGCTCGGGCTGCGGCCGCGGGTGGCGGTGCGGGTCAACCCGGACTTCGCGGTCAAGGGCTCCGGCATGCGCCTCGGCGGCGGTCCGCAACAGTTCGGCGTGGACTCGGAGCGGGTGCCCGCGCTGCTCAAGGAGCTGGCGAACGCCGACGTCGAGTTCCTCGGCTTCCACGTCTTCGCCGGCTCGCAGAACCTGCGCGCCGACAGCCTCTGCGAGGCGCAGCGCCGCACCGTCGAGCTGGCGTGCCAACTGGCCGAAGAGTCCCCGCTGCCGGTGCGCTACCTCAACCTGGGCGGCGGCTTCGGCATCCCGTACACCGAGCGGGACGAGCCGCTGGATCTCGCGGCGATCGGGGCGAACCTCGCCGACCTGGCCCGCGGGCCGATCCGGCAGAGGCTGCCCGAGGCGCGGGTCGTGGTCGAACTCGGCCGCTACATCGTCGGCGAGTGCGGCGTCTACGTCACCCGGGTGGTCGACCGGAAGGTCTCCCGTGGCCGCACCTACCTGGTCGTCGACGGTGGACTGCACCACCAGCTCGCCGCCTCCGGCAACTTCGGCCAGGTGATCCGGCGCAACTATCCGATAGCGGTGGCCGGGCGGATCGACGCCGAACCGGCCGAGACGGTGACCGTCGTCGGTTGCCTCTGCACCCCGCTGGACCTGCTCGGCGACGCCGTGGCGCTGCCCCGGGCGGACGTCGGCGACCTCATCGTCCTGTTCCAGGCCGGCGCGTACGGGCTCACCGCCAGCCCGACCGCCTTTCTCAGTCACCCGGCCCCGGCCGAGGTGCTGGTCTGATCGCCCGAGAAGGAGAAACTGTGGACGTCACGTACGCGGAAACCCTCGACGAGGTCCGGGAGGTCCTGGTCTCGGTGCTCGGCATCGAGGACCGGGCGGCCGGGCTGGACGCGTCGACGCCGCTGCTGGGGAGCCTGCCGGAGCTGGATTCGATGGCCGTGCTCGAACTGGTCGCGGCGATCGAGGAGCGGTTCGGCTTCACCGTCGATGACGGTGACGTGACCGCCGAGCTGTTCGAGACGCTCGGCAGCCTCTCCGCCTTCGTCGCCGAGCGTCGGCCGTAGCCGGCCAGCCGGTCGTGCGGCAGTCCACGCAGCCGGCTCCGGCCCGCGGTGCGACCGCTCCGGGCGGTCGACGCCGCCGCCGGGTGGCGCTCGGCGCGGCCCTGGCGCTGCTGGCCGCGGTCGCCGCCGCCGGCACGGTCGCGGCGGTGGCGGACCGGGACACCGACCGGGTCGCCACCACGGGAGGGGACCCGGGTGCCCCGGCGGCGAACGGGTCCGGCGCGGCGACGTCGTCGGCGGCGCCCCGGGCCAGTGAGCGGCTCGGCGCCCGGCCCACGGGACCATCCACCGCCACGCCGTCCGCCGCCGCCAGGGCGACGGGCTTCCCGGGCGCCGGCAACACCGGCGTGCCCGACGGCGTCCGGCTGGGCGGCTACTCCGGGCCCTGCACGATCACCCGGGCCAACACCGTGATCGACCGCCGGCACGTCCGCTGCTCGCTGGTCGTCAAGGCGGCGAACGTGGTGATCCGGTCCAGTCGCGTCGACGGCACGATCCGGCTGGAGGGCGAAAGCCACTCGCTGCGCGTCGAGGACTCCGAGGTCGACGGCGGGCAGGCGTACGAGCACACCGTCGGCTTCGAGAACCTCACCGTGCTGCGCTCGGAGATCCGCGGCGGGCAGACCAGCGTCAACTGCTACCGCAACTGCCTGGTCCAGGACTCCTGGCTGCACGGCCAGTACCTGCCCGACGGCGAGGACTGGCACCTCAACGCCTTCCTGTCCAACGGGGGCAGCGACATCCGGCTGGTGCACAACACCCTGGCCTGCGACCGGCGCGGCAACGCCAGCGGTGGCGGCTGCACTGCCGACGTGTCCATCTTCGGCGACTTCGGGCCCAACACGAACTACACCATCCGCGACAACCTCTTCGTCGCGTCCGACCAGATGTCCTACTGCCTCTACGGCGGCTTCGACGAGAAGAAGCAGTACGGCACGCAGGTCAGCGGGATCGTGGTCACCGGCAACGTCTTCGAGCGGGGCGGCAACGGCAGATGCGGGTCGTACGGGCCGGTGACCTCCTACGCCCGGTCCGCGCCGGGTAACGAGTGGCGGGACAACGTGTGGAGCGACGGTAAGCCGCTGGCGCCGTCGTCCTGAGCCCGGTCACCGCATCCGGCGGTGCACCGGTCAGCGCACCACGGCCGGCGACCAGGCGTCGGCGACCAGCAGGCGCGGCTGCCCGCCGCCGTCGGCCGGTACCGCCCAGATGTCGCTGGACGCCGAGGTGGCGTCGGTGCGCGGCAGGCCGTACACGACCGTCCGGTCGTCCAGCCACTCGACCTGGTCGTCCACGCTGCGGGTCTCGGCGAGCAGCGTCTCGGCGCCGGTCGCGAGATCGTGCACGGCCAGCCGCCAGCGCCCCGGCGGCAGGTCGCCGTGCTTCTTGAACGCGACGCGGGTGCCGTCCGGCGACAGCGACGGGCACTCCGCGTCCGCGCGCAGCGCGGTGACCCGGCGGGTGGCGAGACTGCCCTCGACGAGCCAGGTCCGCCCGCCGGAGGCGGCGGTGGCGTAGAAGCGGTCGTCGGCGGCGAAGGTCACCCCCCACAGGTTCCGGTCGATGGCGGTGACCCGCTTGCCGGCCACGACGAGCGTGAACTCCTCGAGGTCGCCGACCACCTCGCCGTCCACCCGGCTGACCACTGTGCGGGTGGAGAACTGCCCCGGGTTGGCGTACGAGTCGCCCTGGACGAACGTGGTGGTCGCCGCCAGCGACCCGTCCCGGGACAGCCGGGCCCGGCTCGGCGTGCCCACCAGCGGCAGGTCCCGCCGGGGCGCCCAGTCGGCGTCGAGCACCTGTGCCCGGTAGGTGGTCACCAGGCCGCGGTCGGCGGCGAGGCAGAGCGCCGCGTCGCGGGTCGCGTGGACGCGCTCGCAGGAGGCGCCGGTGACCGCCCGCGGCCCGGCCGGCGCCGCGAGCGGCACCATCGCCACCCGGCCGTAGTCGGGGCCCAGGGCGGTGTTCCGGAACACCAGGTGCGGCCCGCTCCGCACGGCCGGGAGGTCGGCGCGGGTCGGTGCCCCGGTCGCCGCCGCCCGCACCGCCACCTGGTCCTGCCGGACCCGCCAGACGTAGCCGCCCGCACCGGCGGCCACGACCAGCAGCACCACCGCCAGCGCGGCCAGCCGCGCCCGCTGGCCGAGCCCGCCCGTCGGCTCACTCATGTCGCCACTCCGTTCCGCCCCGTTCCGCCACCGGCTGCCGGGGCGCTGGGCCTGATCCGCGCGCGCCGCTCGCTCGCGTCGCCGCTCCGCTCCGTGCCCCCGGCCGAGGCCTCGAACCTGGCCGCCCGCCCGCTCACGCCGGGGCTCCCGTGCTGGCCGGCGTGGCCGGGTGGTCGGCGCCGCGCAGCAGCCGGACGGCGACCGGCACGACGCCGGCCAGCAGCACGGCGAAGAGGACCAGCGCCGGTCGCGGCCCGTAGAGCTGCCAGACGAGTCCGAACAGCACGGAGGCGGCGAACCGGGCCAGCACCACGGTGGTCTGGGCGGCGGCGATGCCGGTGCCCCGGCTGTCGGCCGGCACGAGCCGGCTCACCAGGGCCGCCAGCACGCCGTCGGTGGCGGCGTAGAAGGTGCCGAGCAGCAGCAGGACGACGACCGTGAGCCCGACGCCGCCGCGCGGCAGCGCCGCGACCAGGTAGCCGCCGAGCAGCGCCAGGTGCCCGGCGACGAACACCCGGCCGCGGCCGACCCGGTCGGCGAGCCGCCCGAGCGGCACCGCCAGCACCAGGTAGGCGACGTTGGTGCCCACGTACAGCAGCGGGAACCAGCGGGCGGCGAAGTCGTCCCGGTCCTGCAGGGTCAGGTAGAGGAAGCCGTCACCGATGGTCACCAGGCCCAGCAGCGCGGCCGCCAGCAGTGGCCGCCGCAGCCGTACGCCGGCGACCTGGGCGACCACCCGGCGCAGCCCGGCGCGGACCGCTCCGGACGCGGTCGGCAGGTCGGGCACGAGCAGCACCAGCACCGCCAACCCGGCGACCGCGAAGGCGAACGAGACGACGAAGACCGAGTCGTAACTGCCCGGCACGGTCGCCAGCAGGGCGAAGGCGACCAGCGGGCCGGCGGCGGCGCCGACCGTGTCCAGCGTCCGGTGCACGCCGAACGCCCGCCCCAGCGCCTCCGGCCGGGACGCGGCAGCGATCAGCGCGTCCCGCGGCGCGGTACGCAGACCCTTGCCCAACCGGTCTGCGGTGACCACCGCGGTCACCGCCGCGAAGCCCGCCGCCGGAAGCATCGCCAACCGGCTCAGCGCGGAGACCCCGTAGCCGGCCGCCGCCACCCACTTCGGCCGCCGGCCGCGATCGCCGGCGTAGCCCCCGGCGATCCGTACCAGGGCGCTGACGCCCTGGTAGACGCCGTCCAGGAAGCCGTACGCGACCGGACTCAGGCCGACCACCGCGGTGAGGTACAGCGGCAACACCGAGGCGACCATCTCCGACGACACGTCGGTGAGCAGGCTGACCGTGCCGAGCAGCACGACGGTCCCGGAGACGCGGCGCAGGGCGGCCCGGGGCCGGTCCGGACCGGTGTCCCCCGGCCGGTCCCGCAGCGTCACGTACACGACGTCCCACCTCCCGACCCGCCACCCGGCGGGCCGCCCACCGCCGCCGGCCGGACGCGGTACGCCCCGGCTGGCGGCCCTTCCTGCCCGCTCAGTCGGCCAGCGCCGCGGTCAGCGCCGCCACCACGGCCTCCTGCTGGTCCGCCGTGATCTGCGGGTAGATCGGCAGCGAGAGCAGCTCGGACGCGATCCGCTCCGCCCGCGGGAACGCCCCCGTCGGGTGCCCGAGGCCGGCGAACGCGGGTGTGCGGTGCACCGGCACGGGGTAGTGGATGCCCGCACCGACGCCGGCCGCGTTGAGCCGCGCCAGCACCCGGTCCCGTCGGGCCGGGGTGCCGTCGCCCGGGATCCGGACGCAGTAGATGTGCCAGACGTGCTCGTTGCCCGGCAGCGTCACCGGACGGGTCACGTCCACCCCCGCCAGCAGCGCGTCGTACCGGGCGGCGGCGGCCCGCCGCGCCGCGTTCCAGGCCGCCAGCCGGGCGAGCTTGGCGCGCAGCACCACCGCCTGCAGGCCGTCCAGCCGGCTGTTCACGCCGACGATGTCGTGTGCGTACTTGGTCAGGCCGCCGTGGCTGCCGAGGGTGCGGACGGTGCGGGCGAGCGCGGCGTCGGCGGTCACCACCGCGCCGGCGTCGCCGTACGCCCCCAGGTTCTTGCCCGGGTAGAAGCTGGTCGCGGCGATGCCGTCGGTGCCGGCCCCGCGCCCGTGCCGGGTGGCGCCCTGGCACTGCGCGGCGTCCTCGACGACGGCGACGTCGCGGCCGGCCAGGCCCTCCCGCAGCCGCTCCACCGGCGCCAGCTGCCCGTAGAGGTGCACCGGGATGACCGCCCGGGTGGCCGGGGTGACCGCGGCCAGCGCCGCCTCGACGTCGATCAGGTACGTCTCCGGGTCGCAGTCGACCAGCACCGGTCGCGCGCCGGCGCGGGCGACCGCCTCGGCGGTGGCGATGAAGGTGTTCGTCGGCAGGATCACCTCGGCACCGGGCCCGACCCCGACGGCGCGCAGCGCCAGTTCGAGGGCGTCGGTGCCGTTGGCCACCCCGACGCAGTGCGGCACTCCGCTGAACGCGGCGTACTCCTTCTCGAACGCGGCGACCTCGGCGCCGCCGATGAAGGCGGTGTCGGCGATGACCCGCTTGAAGCCGGCCTCCACCTCCTCCGCCACCTCCGCATGCGCGGCGGCGAGATCGACGAGCGGAATTCCCGGCATGTCAGCTCCCCACAACCCTCGGCACGGCCAGTTCCTCGATCGACGCCGCCGGCGTCGGCACACCCTCGGCGTCCGGCTCCGCCGGCGCCTCGACGGGGCGTAGCCGGCGGGCCGGGTTGCCGGCCCAGACCTCGCCGGGCGGCACGTCACGCAGCACCACGGAACCCATCCCGACCAGCGACCACTCGCCGACCGTGACGCCCTCGCGCAGCAGGGCGCCGGCGCCGACGTACGCGCCGAGGCGCAGCACCGCGCCGCCACCCAGGCGGACCCCGGCGGCGATGGTCACGTGGTCGTGCACCCGGTCGTCGTGGGTCAGCACGGCGTGCGGCATCACCGCGACGTGGGCGCCGACGGTGACGTCCGCGGTGAGCACCGTGCCGGCCAGCAGCACCGTGCCGGGGCCGAGGAGGCTGCCGGCGCCGACCTCGGCGCTCGGGTGCACGATCGTGGCGTAGCGCCCCGCCGGCAGCCCGAGCCGCCGGACGATCCGCTGCCGCGCCCGGTAGTCGCGCGGGCTGCCGACGCAGACCACGACCGCCGCCTCCGGCAGGTCGGCCAGCCGGTCGGTGCCGCCGAGGATCGGCGCTCCGGCGCGGACGGTGCCGTGCAGCGCGGGATCGTCGTCCAGGAAGCCGCGCAGCCGCCAGGTCGGGCGGGCGTCGTTGACGGCCCGGACCGCCGCGGCCGTCTCCCGGGCGAACCCGCCCGCGCCGACGATGACCAGGTCACGCATCAGCCGGCCAGCTTGCGCAGCACGCCGACCACGTGGTCCTGGTCGGCCTCGGTCAGCGCGTGGTGCAGCGGCAGGATCAGCGAGTCGCGGGTCAGCCGCTCGGTCACCGGCAGCGGCGCGGGCGTCACGTCGGCGTACGCCGGCTCCAGGTGGGCGGCCATGATGCCGCGCCGGGCCGAGACGCCGGCCGTGGCCAGCTCGGCGAGGACCTCGTCTCGGCCCACGCCGTACGCCGGGTCGATGAGCACCCAGAACGACTGGTAGTTGGTCTCGCCGTACGCCGGGTCGCGGACCGGCACCAGGCCGTCGATGTCGGCGAGCAGCTCGTGGTAGCGCGCGGCCAGCGCGCGCCGCTGCGCCACCAGTTCGGTGAGCCGGCCGAGCTGGACCAGCCCGATCGCCGCCTGGATGTCGGTCATCCGGTAGTTGAAGGCGGTTTCCAGGTACGCCTCCAGCACCGGTTGCGCGCTGGCGTGCCGGTCGGCGGCGGAGACGTTCATTCCGTGCTCGCGCAGCCGGCGCAGCCGGGCGGCCCACGCCGGATCGTCCACCGTGACCATCCCGCCCTCGCCGGTGGTCAGCAGCTTCCTCGGGTGGAACGACCAGGCCGAGACGGTGGCGCCGGCGCCGACCGGCCGCCCGTACGCCGTGGCGCCGGCGGCGCAGGCCGCGTCCTCCACCAGCGGCAGCCCCCAGCGGGCGGCGGCCTCCCGCAGCGCGACCACGTCGAACGGCACGCCGCCCTGGTGGACCGCGATCACCGCCCGCGTCCGCGGCGTGCGTACGGCGTCGATCGTCGCCACGGTCAGGTTGCCGGTGGCGAGGTCCACGTCGGCGAAGACCGGCGTCGCCCCGACGTAGCGCACCGCGTTGGCGGTGGCGATGAAGGAGAACGACGGCACGATCACCTCGTCGCCCGGCCCGACCTCCAGCAGCACCAGCGCCAGGTGCAGCGCGGTGGTGCAGGAGCTGACCGCGACCCCGTGGTCGGCGCCCACCCGCGCGGCGAACTCCCGCTCGAACCGGGCCACCCGTGGTCCCTGGGCCACCCAGCCCGAGCGGACCGCCTCGGCGGCGGCCTGCGCCTCCTCCTCGCCGAGCCGCGGGATCATCACCGGAATGCGCGGTCCGCTCACCGGGCCGGCGTCCGTTCGCGACCGCGGGGCTCGCGGGCCCGGCTCACACTTCGCGCTCACTTCTCGGCCCGCCACCAGTCGACCAGCCCCTGGAGCCCCTCGTGCAGGCCGATCTCGGCGCGGAAGCCCAGCCTCCGCTCGGCGGCGGTGGTGTCGGCCAGCCGGCGGGTGACCCCGTTGACCGCGCGGGCCGGGCCGTGCTCCGGCGGCAGGTCGGACTTCATCACCTCGCTGAGCGCCCGGGCCAGCTCGACCAGGCTGGTCTCGGTGCCACTGGCGATGTTGAACACCTCGTCGGTCACGTCCGCGCGGGCGGCCAGGATGTTGGCCCGGGCGATGTCGGCGACGTGCACGAAGTCCATCGTCTGCCGGCCGTCGCCGAGGATCAGCGGGGCAGTCCCGGCCTCGATCCGCTCCATCCAGCGGATCAGCACCTCGGTGTAGAGCCCGTGGATGTCCATCCTCGGCCCGTAGACGTTGAAGTACCGCAGGGCGACGTAGTCCAGGCCGTACATGCTGTGGAAGCTGCGCAGCATGCCCTCGTTGAACGCCTTGGCGGCGCCGTAGAACGTGTCGTTGTGCCAGGGGTGGTGCCGCTCGGTGGTCGGGAACTCGTCGGCGAGCCCGTACACCGAGGCGGACGAGGAGAGGACCACCTTGCGCACCGTCGCGGCCGCCGCCGCCTCCAGCACGTTGAAGGTGCCGTCGACCAGCACCTCGTTGGCGAGCCGGGGTTCCTCCGCGCACTGCGTGATGCGGATGGCGGCGAGGTGGAAGACCAGGTCCTTGCCGTGGGTCAGCTCGTGCACCAGCGCCGCGTCGCGGATGTCCCCCTCGACCAGGCGGACGCTGGCGTGCGGCAGGGCGCGGGCCAGGTTCTCCCGCCGGCCCCGGACGAAGTTGTCCAGCACCACCACCTCGGCCGCGCCCCCGGCGACCAACTGGTCGACGACATGCGAGCCGATGGTGCCCGCTCCACCGGTGACCAGGGCGCGCGCCCCGGCGATCCCAACGGCACTCATGCCGACACTCCGCTTCCGTCCGTGCCCCGCCGGGGCAGCGCGAGTGACCCGCCGCGCTGGTTCACGCGTCGGTCCACTCGCTGAGGTTGACCAGTCTTCCGCCGTCGGCGAGGCTGCGCGAGGCGGCCTCCAGGATGGCGATCACCCGCAGTCCGGCCCGCCCGTCGGTCAGGGCCGGCGTGCCGCTGCGGATCGAGCGGGCGTACTCCTCGACCATGGTGCGCAGCGCCTCCCGTTCGGTCAGCGCCGGCGCGACCATGTCCCCGGAGCGGTACGACACCAGCATGTCCCGGCGCTGTTCGTCGCCGAGCTCCTCCGCCGAGGCCACGTCCACCCCTCGGTCGAAGATGGCCAGTCGCTGGCCGGGGTTGAGGTCGTCCCAGACCAGGGTGCGCTTCGAGCCGCCGATGATGGTGGTCCGGATCTTCACCGGGGAGAGCCAGTTGACGTGGATGTGGGCGATCGCCCCGGTGTTCAGGCGCAGCGTCAGGTACGCCACGCAGGCGCGGCCCGCCCCGATCCGGTCGGCGCCGTGCGCGGCCACCGCCACCGGCGCCACGCCGGCCGGCAGGATGAAGTCCAGGATCGACAGATCGTGCGGGGCGAGGTCCCACATCACGTCGATGTCGCGCTGCACCAGCCCGAGGTTGATCCGCACCGAGTCGAGGTACTGCAGTTCGCCCAGGTCACCGGAGTGCAGCAGGTCGCGGATGCGCAGCACCGCCGGCGTGTAGCAGTAGGTGTGGTCGCACATCAGCGACAGCCCGCGCCGCTCCGCCTCCGCCACCAGCGCCCGCCCCTGCGCGAAGCTCGCGGCCAGCGGCTTCTCCACGAGCACGTGCTTGCCGGCGCGCAGCGCCGCCGTCGCCACCTCCAGGTGGGTGCCGGCCGGGGTGGCGATGGCCACCGCCCGTACCGAGTCGTCGGCGAGCACCGCGGCGAGGTCGTCGGTGGCCCGGACGGTCGAGTAGCCGCCGAGCACCCGCTCGGCGCGGCCCATGTCGAGGTCGCAGAGCCAGCGCAGCCGGAAGTCGGTGGACGCCTGGAAGTTGCGGACGAGGTTCGGTCCCCAGTAGCCGGCGCCGATGACGGCCACGCCGATCGGGTCGCCGGCGGCAGCGTGCGATGAGTTCACGGAGCATCCGTTTCGCTAGGCAGGACAGAGCGCGTTCACGGAGGGGAGTGGTGGGCGTCCGTCCGGCAAGCTAGCCACACCGTCGCCGGGTACGCCATAGCGCTGCCGGAAATCCGGCGGTGCCGCCGGGGTCATCAGGTCCGTTCGGGTTGTCCGCCGTCCTCGGACGGTTCGTTCCCGATCGTGCGTCGGCTTGCTGACATCGGCTTTGTCGCCGAGCGTCTACCGTTCCCAGCCCGCATAGGATCGCCGCGGGGGAAAGGACGCCGACATGACGGATGCCCACCGGGCGCAGCCCGACGGGGTGCGGATCGCCGCGACGGCCGACGTGGACGACCGGGCCACCATCCGCTCCGGCACCCGCGTCTGGCACCTCGCCCAGATCCGCGAGGGCGCCTCGGTCGGCCGGGACTGCGTGATCGGTCGGGGCGCGTACGTGGGCCCGGGCGTCCGGCTCGGCGACAACGTCAAGCTGCAGAACCACGCCCTGGTGTACGAGCCGGCGGAGCTGGCCGACGGGGTGTTCGTCGGGCCGGCCGCGGTGCTCACCAACGACGAGTATCCGCGCGCGGTGACCCCGGAGGGTCGGCTCAAGGGCGGCGCGGACTGGACAGCGGTCGGGGTGGTGGTCGGCGAGGGCGCCGCGATCGGCGCGCGAGCCGTCTGCGTGGCACCGGTCGCGATCGGCCGGTGGGCACTGATCGCGGCCGGCGCCGTGGTCACCCGCGACGTGCCCGACTTCG
>NZ_QGSW01000393.1:0-14245 GCF_003176715.1 Micromonospora sp. S4605 | reverse complement strand
ACCCCGACGTCCCGCCCCGCGATCCCGCAGCCCGCCGCCGGCGGCGTGGCCCCGCCGTCCCGGCGCATCCTGATGCTGTCCTGGGAGTACCCGCCGGTGCTCGTCGGCGGCCTCGGCCGCCACGTCCACGCCCTCTCCGTCGCCCTCGCCGCCGCCGGCCACCAGGTCACCGTCGTCACCCGCCACGCCGACGGCGCACCCCTGGAGGAACACACCGACGGCGTACGCGTCATCCGCGCCGCCGAAGACCCCGTCACCTTCCCCCTGGCCACCAACAGCCTGCTGGCCTGGACCATGGCCTTCAACCACACCCTCACCCGCGCCGCCCTGCGCGCCACCGACACCGCCGACTACGACGTCATCCACGCCCACGACTGGCTCGTCGCGCACACCGCGATGACCCTGCGCGAGCACCTGGACGTCCCGCTGGTCAGCACCATCCACGCCACCGAGGCGGGCCGGCACCAGGGCTGGCTGCCGGAGGAGATGAACCGCACCATCCACGGCGTGGAGCACTGGCTCAGCGCCGAGTCGACCCGGGTGATCGTCTGCTCGGGTTACATGCGCGACGAGGTGGGTGCGCTCTTCGGCGTCCCCGCCGGCCGGGTCGACGTGGTGCCCAACGGCGTCGAGCCGCAACGCTGGCGGGCGCCGGCGGCAGCGGTCGCCGCCGCCCGGGACCGGTTCGCCGGAACCGGACCGCTGGTCACCTTCGCCGGCCGGCTGGTGTACGAGAAGGGCGTGCAGCACCTGATCGCCGGGCTGCCCCGGCTGCGGGAGCGGCACCCCGGGCTGCGGGTGGTGATCGCCGGCGACGGGCCGTACCGCGGCGAGCTGGAGGCCGACGTGCACCGACTCGGCCTCGGGGCGGCGGTGAGCATGCCCGGCTTCCTCGGCGGCACCGACCTACCGGCGGTGATGGCGGCGTCGGACTGCTTCGCGGTGCCGAGCATCTACGAGCCGTTCGGCATGGTGGCGCTGGAGGGCGCCGCGGCCGGGGCGCCGCTGGCGGTGTCCGCGACCGGCGGGCTCGCCGAGATCGTCGAGCCCGGCGTCACCGGGATGACGTTCCGCCCGCACGACCCGGACGGGCTGACCGACGCGGTGCACGCGCTGCTGTCGGACCGGGAGCGGGCCCGTGTGCTGGCCCGCCGGGCCCGGACCATGGTGCACGAGCAGTACGGCTGGGCCGCCATCGCGCAGCGCACCGCGGCCACCTACGCGGCGGCGATCGCGGGCGCCCCCGCCTTCACCACCGAACGCGCGGCGCAGCGGATGGCGACGGGGCACCTCCTCCCACCCGTCGCCGACGGCAACCTCCTGGCCGCCGCCGGCCTGCGCTGACCGCCACAACCCGACACCGGGCACCCGGCCCCACCGGCCCGGGTGCCCGGAGGGCTGTCGCCTGGTGCCCGGCGGCCTCGCACCGGGTGCCCGGAGGGTTGTCGCTTGGTGCTCGGCGGGCTCGCGCCGGGTGCCGGTGGGCTCTCGCCCGGTGCTCGGCGGGCTCTCGCGGGGTGCCCGGCAGGCCCTCGCCGGGGCCCTGAGCGCTCGCGCTCGGTGCTCGGCGGGCTCACGCCGGGTGCCCGGAGGGCCCTTCCCCGGGGCCCGGCGGCCTCGCGCCGGGTGCCCGCCACCCACTGTCGAGCTGCCCGCACAGATGGGGCGGCATGACTACCTACAGCCCCACCGGATGTCGAGCTGCCCGCATGGGCGCCGGCGGTGACGTCGCCGCGTCCCGCGTGGGTGGTCTCATGGATGGGGCAGCTCGACAGGACGCGAGCGGGTCACCTGCCCCCGTACAACGCGACCGGCCGCCGACCCTCGCGGGGTCGGCGGCCGGTCGGATGCGCGGCGTCGGTCAGCGCTCGGTGAGCGGCAGGTAGTCGCGCTGCGGGGAGCCGGTGTAGATCTGCCGCGGGCGGCCGATCTTGGTCTCCGGGTCGTTGAGCATCTCGCGCCACTGGGCGATCCAGCCGGGCAGCCGGCCCAGCGCGAAGAGCACCGTGAACATCTTGGTCGGGAAGCCCATGGCCTTGTAGATCAGGCCGGTGTAGAAGTCCACGTTCGGGTAGAGCTTGCGGGAGACGAAGAAGTCGTCCGCCAGGGCGATCTCCTCCAGCTCCATCGCGATGTCGAGCAGCGGGTCCGGCTTGGCCATCCGGCCGAGGACGTCCTGGGCGGCCTTCTTGACGATCGCGGCGCGCGGGTCGTAGTTCTTGTAGACCCGGTGGCCGAAGCCCATCAGCTTGACGCCGTCCTGCTTGTCCTTGACCTTCTGGACGAACGTGCGTACGTCGCCGCCCTGGGCCTGGATCTTCTCCAGCATCTCCAGCACCGCCTGGTTGGCGCCGCCGTGCAGCGGGCCGAAGAGGGCGTTCACGCCGGCGGAGACCGAGGCGAAGAGGTTGGCGTTGCTGGAGCCGACCAGCCGCACGGTCGAGGTGGAGCAGTTCTGCTCGTGGTCGGCGTGCAGGACGAACAGCATGTCCAGCACCTTGGCCATCACCGGGTCGACCTCGTACGGCTCGGCCGGCACGCCGAAGGTCATCCGCAGGAAGTTCTCCACGTAGCCCAGCGAGTTGTCCGGGTACAGCAGCGGCTGGCCGATCGACTTCTTGTACGCGTACGAGGCGATGGTGGGCACCTTCGCCATCAGCCGCACCGTGGACATCTCCACGTGCGAGGAGTCGAACGGGTCCAGGCTGTCCTGGTAGAAGGTGGAGATCGCGCTGACGGCCGAGGAGAGCACGGCCATCGGGTGCGCGTCGCGCGGGAAGCCGTCGAAGAACCGGCGCATCTCCTCGTGCAGCAGCGAGTGCCGGCGGATCCGCTCGCTGAACTCGGTCAGCTGCTGCTCGGTCGGCAGTTCACCGTAGATCAGCAGGTAGGAGACCTCCAGGAAGGAGGACTTCTCGGCCAGCTGCTCGATCGGGTACCCCCGGTAACGCAGGATGCCCGCGTCGCCGTCGATGTAGGTGATCGCGGACGAGCAGGCCGCGGTGTTGACGAAACCGGGGTCGTAGGTCGTCAACCCGGTTTCCTTCAGCAGCTTGCCCACCCCGATACCGGCGGGGCCCTCGACCGCGGACTGCACCGGCATCGACAGCTGCCCACCGGGGTGATCGAGCTTGACTTCCGTCATGTGGTTCCTCGCTTTGCCGGCAGATCTACGTTGAATTGCCTTCGCTTCTACCGTATTCGCGGTTCCCGGGACACCGCCCACCGTGGGTCGGCGGTGAGGCATGCGTCACCCGATTCCCGACCAGCCAGCGGGGAAACCCCGCCCACCGCGTGCCCTGGCCAGGCCGGGCCGCCGTGGGAGCGCGGCCGGCCGCGGCCTGGGAGCGCGACCGGGGGGTGGGTGGGAGCGCGACCGCCGAGCGGGTGGGAGCGCGGCCGGGCCCACCCTAGAAGCGCGGCCGGGTGCCGGCCGGCGCGGGGTCAGGACAGGGCGAGCCGGCGCAGCGTGCCGTCGGTGGCGACCTGGTAGACGTCCAGCCGGTTCGCGCCGGCCTGGAAGAGCCGGTCGTCGGCGAGCAGGGCGGCGAAGCGCCGGCCGCCGGCGTCGCGGGCGACCACCGGGACCACCGCGCCGACCCGGCCGTTGACCGCGACCGCGAGCAGCGTGCCGTCCGGCACCTGGTCCGGCAGGTCGCCCCAGACCAGCGCCGGCAACCGGCCGGTGTCCGGATCGACGTCGGCGAACGCGGCCAGGTCGGCCACCCGGGCCGAGCCGCTGGTCGGCCGCTCCCCCACCGTCGTGCCGACCAGCGGGTGCGCGGCCGGCGGCGCAGGTGGGCCGGGCAGCCCGCCGGGAAGCGGGACCGGCTGGCCGGGCCGGTCGTAGAAGTGCTTCGCCGGGTCGCGCGGCGCCTGCCGGGCGGACCGGCCGTCGACCCGCCGGGGCAGCCGGATGGCGGCCTCGTCGGCGACGGTGGGCAGCAGGTCGACGTGCTCCCAGTTGCGGTCGTCGACCCGGCCGGCCCGCTGCCCGGGCGACTTGACGAAGAGCGGCACCCAGGCCACCTCGTCCGGGGCGGCCCGGATCGCGTCCATCCCGCGCCCCTGGGCGCCCTGGGTGAAGCTCACCCCGTGATCGGCGGTGACCACCAGCAGGGCCTGGTCGTAGAGGCCGGTGGCGCGCAGCGTACGCAGCGTCTCGCCGATCAGCCGGTCGGTGTAGCCGAGCTGCGCGAGGTGCCGCTGCCGAGCCAGCTCCACCCAGCCGGCGCCCTCGTTCGGCAGGTCCTCGGGGGCGTCGTAGCGCGCCCCCGACGGCAGGTACGCCCACGGCGAGTGCGGCATCAGCAGGTGCAGGAAGTGCAGCGTCGGCCGGGCGGTGGGCTTCAGGCCGGCCAGGAACGCGGTGAACCGGGCCGGCTGGTTGTCGTCCAGGCTGTCCCAACGGAACTTCGGGTCGTCCGGGACCGGCTCGGCGGCGTCCAGCCCCGCCTCGGCCCGGGTGCGCTCCCGGTAGGAGTCCTCCGGGTCGACCCGGCTCTCCACCGGCGCGGCCAACCGCCCCAGCAGCTTGCCGGTCTCCCGGACCAGCACCCCGAGCCCCTGTTCCGGGCTGACCGGCTGGTCGCAGCGGCTGGGCGGGCAGAGCCGGGTGATGCTCTCCTCGGCCCGGATGTCGTACAGCCCGCCGAAGGCGGTGAAGAGGTTGTCCGGGTACTGCGAGTAGTGCGGCGCCACGCCGCGCTGCGGGTAGCGGCCGGTGAGCATCGCCGGCAGCGCGTACGGCGTCCAGCCGCTGACCCCGGTGGCGTTGCGGTACCAGGTGGAGCCGGCGGCCAGCTCGGCGAAGTGCGGGTAGCGGGTGGCGTCGACCCGCCCGTCCGGGCCGAGCAGGCTGACCAGCGGCAGCTCGTCGAGGATCAGCATGACCACCGGCGGATGCCGCACGCCCTGGGCCGCGCCGGCCGCGCCGCCCTCCCCGCGCGGCAGCACGACCGCCGAGCTGGACGAGAGGAACAGGAACAGCCCGACGAAGACCAGCGGACCCGCCGCGGCCACCCGCAGCACCCGCCCGGGCACCCGCCACCGCCGGTGCGCCGCCGCCCCGGCCGCGCCGGCCACCGCCGCCACCAGCAGCAGCGGTACGCCCCGCAGCCCGGTGACGTGCCGGCCGGCCTGCACGGCCAGCGCGGCGAGCAGCAGCCCGACCAGCAGCGTGTGGGTGGCGGCGCGGGCAGCCCGGCCGGCCAGCCGGGTGACCGCGCCGAGCAACCCCACGGCGAGCGTGGGCGCGACCGCGATCAGCGCCACCAGCAGCACGATCTCACCCCGGTCGGCGCGGTGGAACAGGAAGAAGTCCGGGCTGCGGCCGAGCACGTCGAGCAGCGGCTGGGTGACCACCAGCCCGACCAGCGCCGCCACCTCCAGCAGCCGGCCCAGCTCCGCCCGCCACCCGGCCGCCGGTCGCCGACCCTCCGCCGCCGACCGGACCGGAGACGCGGCCGTGGGGTCCGCGGGCCCGGCCGCGGGCGCGGGTACCGGTCCGTTCGGGGGTGGCGGCTCAGCCACCCACGACCACCGCGTACAGGGTGCGGGTGCCCGACGGCAGTTCCAGCCGGCGCTCGATCCGGCCGCGCGTGCCGAGCAGCCGCTCGAACTCGTCGCGCCGGTAGTCGGGGAAGAGCCCGTCGGGTTTGTTGGCCAGCAGCCGGCGGGCCATCGGGTCGTCCGGGTGGACGAACTCCACCACGACCCGCGCGCCCGGCGCGCAGAGCCCGGCGAGGAAGTCCACCACCTCGGGCAGCGGCACGTTGCGGCCGATCGCGAGGTGGTGCACCACGGCGAGGGCGAGCACCACGTCGGCGGCGGCGCGATCGGCGAACCCGGCCCGCTCGACGCCCCGCCAGCCGCCGCCGGGCGACGGGTCGGCGAGGTCCATCACCAACGGCAGGACGCGTCGCTCCCCGTCGGCGCGCAGCGCCCGGTACAGCTCGTCCACCACCGCCGGGTCCTGCTCCACGGCGACCACGTAGTCGGCGTGCCGGGCGGCGAGCCGGGCGTACCGGCCGTCGTTGGCGCCGAGGTCGAGCACCAGCCGGGCGTGCGGGGTGGCGGCCAGCGCCCCGGCCACGAACGCCTCCTTGGCGGCCCGGTCACCGGCGGAGTAGCCGCAGGTGCGCTGGTACGCCGACCAGTGGCTGGCGGTGGCCGGCCGGTCGAGCCGGCGGACGAGTTTCTCGATGCCGCGGACGGTGGCCAGCGCCAACTCCCGCGAGTAGCCGGCGTCCCGCAGCCGGTCCCGGGTGTCGGCGGTGCTGCTGCCGGCGTGCCGGCTCTGCATCGCCCCGTGCAGGTGCACGTGGGTGAGCACGCCCGGCCGCAGTCGACGCGCGCCGCCGAAGAGGCGGCGCATCTGGTCGGCGTCGATGCCGTCCACCCGGGCCCGCAGCCAGGGCTGGAAGTCCAGGTCGAGGTGGGCGCCGAGCAGCAGCGGATAGAGCAGCGTCTGGCAGAACTGGCGGTAGCCGGCCCAGGGCTCGCCGTCGCGCAGCGGGGTGAACGAGCCGACGTCGATGAAGACCGGTTCGGCGCCGCGCCACTGGAGGTTGTAGGCCGAGCCGTCCTTGGTGGTGAACCCGGCGAGCAGCGCCGTACGGAGGATCTCCAGGTGCAGCAGTGCGGCGTCGCGCAGCATGCTGAAGGACCACTCGTACGGGTGGGAGACGAACGGGATGCGCTCGTGCCGGAGCGCGGCCGCCCAGCCGTCGCCCGCGGGCAGCAGCGCCGGGTCGGCCGGTTCGGTGCCGCAGACCTTGCCGGCGCCGAGCAGGGCGGGGAAGAACTCGGTGCCGGCCAGGGCCCGCCACTCCTCGGCCGCCCGCGCGTCGAGCCCGCGCAGCACGTCGTCGCCGAAGTGGAAGACCCGGTTCGTTGGGTCGCGGAACGACCCGGGCTCGGGCCGCAGGCCGGTGTGGGAGATCGCCATCGCCGGGCGGTCAGCGCTGGTCGGTGGGCTGGCGGCGGAACCGGTCGACCAGCCGCCGCCAGTAGAGCTTGGCGGCCACCGCCGCGCCGGCCACCCCGCCGACCACCGCCTGCACGATCAGGCTGCCGGACCCCGCGTCCAGGTAGGCCAGATGGTTCACCGACCGCTCCTTCCCCTCGCCGTCTCGACACCTGACGCCCCGATATGACCGGAACGCCGGACTTCTGACACGGTACGTCGGCCGTCCATCTCGTGTGCCGACATCGCCCATCCGTCCGCCGTCCGATTCGTTCAAGACACCCACCCGCGCCCAGCCCTACCGTGGGCGCCATGGCACCGACACTCGATCTCATCGGAATGGTCAGCGGCGACCTGCCGCGCTCGCTCGCCTTCTACCGCCGACTCGGCCTCGACATCCCGCCCGACGCCGACACCGCGCCGCACGTGGAGATCACCCTGCCCGGCGGGCTCCGGCTCGCCTGGGACACGGTGGAGGTCATCCGCTCCTTCGACCCGGGCTGGAAGCCCGGCCAGGGCGGGGGTGCCAGCCTCGCCTTCCGCTGCGCCGACCCGGCCGAGGTGGACCGGCTCTACGCGGAGCTGGTCGCCGAGGGTTACCAGGGGCACCTGGCGCCCTGGGACGCCGAATGGGGGCAGCGCTACGCGGTGGTGCTCGACCCGGACGGCAACGGGGTGGACCTCTTCGCCTGGCAGCCGAAGACCACCGGCTGACCCGGCACCCGGTCCGCCGCCACGGCCGCCGGTCCGCGCGCCGACACCGCGCGGTCGGCCGGGTCGCCGACAGCGGCCGGCCGGACCTGGTCGCCGTTGACGGGGCCGGGCCGCCGGTCGCCGGGAACGGGCCGGGTGGCCGCTGGTCGCCGGGAACGGGCCGGGCCGGCTGGTCAGCCGCGGGCGAGCAGCGCCGTCGGCGGCACGCCGGCCAACTGGCGTACGTCCCGGGTGAGGTGCGCCTGGTCGGCGTAGCCGCAGCGGGCGGCCACCTCGGCCAGCGGCGTACCGGTCCGGGCCAGCGCCAACGCCCGGCGCATCCGCAGGATCCGGGCGAGCGTCTTCGGGCCGTACCCGAACAGCTGCCGGGACCGGCGGTGCAGGGCGCGCGGATCGAGCCCGACCTCGGCGGCGGTCGCGGCCACCGGGGCGCCTGCGGCCAGCGCCGCGGCCACCCGGGCGCCCACCGGGTCGGGGCCGCCGACGGCGCGCAACCGCCCCCGGGCCACCTCGACCAGCACGCTGGCCGGGTCGATCGCGGCCCGCTCGGCCAGGCCGGCGACCGCCCGGTCGCCCCAGACGTCGGCGAGCGCCACCCGCCGGTCCCGCAGCTCGACGGCGGGTACGCCGAGCACCGCCGGGCCGGTGCCGGGCGGCAGCCGCAACCCGACCCACCGCTGGCCGGGTACGGCCGTGCTCAGGTGGGCGGTGCGGTCGGGCCCGGCCACCAGCAGCCCGGCGTGGCTGGACCAGAGCAGGTCGACGCAGCCGTCGGGCAGCACCCGGCTGGGCGCGGTGCCGGCCGTAGTGGCCGTCCAGAGCACCGCGCCGGCGAACCCCGCGGGGCGTTCCCGGTACACGCCGACCAGCCTGCCACGGCTCCGGCCGAGGGCACGACCCGGCGATCGCCGGTACGGGCGCCCCGCCGTCGTTACCCTGCCGGTGTGCGATGGGTCGTGGTCGACGCGCCGCTGGACTCGTCCGGGCGGGGCCGGGGCGAGCAGCGGGCCCCCGACGCGCTGCGCGCCGCCGGGCTGCTCACCGCGCTCGGCGCGGAGGACGGCGGCCGGGTCGAGGCGGTGGTCGACGACCCGGTCCGTGACCCGGCGAGCGGGCTGATCGGCGCGGCCCAGATCCGCCGGGCCGGCGCGGCCATCGCCGAGCGGGTCGACGAGCTGCTCACCACCGGCCGCCGGCCGCTGGTGGTCGGCGGTGACTGCACCATCCTGCCGGGGATCTGCCTGGCCCTGCCGCCGGCGGTGACGCTCTGGTTCGTCGACGGCCACCCGGACTTCTACGACGGGCGCAGCTCGGAGACCGGCGAGGGCGCGGACATGGACCTGTCGGTGGTGACCGGGCACGGCCCGGCCGCCGCCGTGGGCCGGGACGGGCCGCTCGTCGACCCGGGCCGGGTGCACCTGATGGGGCATCGCCCGCCGGCCGACGGCCCCGGCCGGGCCGAGGCGGACCGGATCGACCCGCGGATCCACCAGCTGCCGGCGGCGCAGCTGCGGCGGCGGGGCCCCGGCGAGGTCGGCGCGGAGCTGGCCGCGGCCGGCGACGGGCCGGCCTGGCTGCACCTCGACCTGGACGCGGTCGACCCGGCCGACCTGCCGGCGGTCAGCTACCCGGAGCCGGACGGGCTGCGCTGGCCCGAGCTGACCGCGCTGGTGACCCCGCTGGCGCGGGCCGATCGGCTGCTCGGGATGAGCGTGACCGACCTGAACGTCGACCTCGACCCGGACGGGCGGCATGCGCGACGGGTGGTCGAGGTGCTCGCCGAGCTGCTCGTGCCCTGACCGTCACCCGGCGGCGAGCGGGCCCGGCAGGCGGACGGTGAACACGGTCCGGCCCGGGCGGCTGTCCAGCGCCACGGTGCCGTGGTGCGCCGCCACCACCGCCGCCACGATGGCCAGCCCCAGGCCGGTGCTGCCGTGCGCCCGGGAGCGGGAGCTGTCGCCCCGGGCGAAGCGCTCGAACACCTCCGGCTGCAGGTGCGCCGGCACCCCGGGACCGTCGTCGGCCACGGTGAGCACGGCGGCGTCCGGTCCGGCCCGCAGGGTGGTGGTGACGGTGGTGCCGGCCGGGGTGTGCACCCGCGCGTTGGCCAGCAGGTTCGCCAGCACCTGGGGCAGCCGGGCGGCGTCGCCGGGCACCCGGATCACCACGTCCGGCAGGTCGAGCCGCCAGTGGTGCTCCGGGCCGGCGACGTGGGCGTCGCTGACCGCGTCCACCACCAGCGCGGTGAGGTCGACCGGTTCGGCCGCGAGCGGCCGGCCGGCGTCCAGCCGGGCGAGCAGCAGCAGGTCGTCGACGAGGCTGGTCATCCGGGCGCTCTCCGACTCCACCCGGCGCAGCGCGTGCGCGACATCAGGCGGCACCTGGTCCCGGCCGCGCCGGGCGACCTCGGCGTAGCCCCGGATCGCGGCCAGCGGGGTGCGCAGCTCGTGGCTGGCGTCGGCGACGAACTGGCGGACCCGGGTCTCGCTGGCCTGCCGGGCGGCGAGGGCGGCGCCGACGTGCCCGAGCAGCCGGTTCAAGGCCGCGCCGACCTGGCCCACCTCGGTACGCGGATCGGTGTCGGCGGCGGGCACCCGCTCGGAGAGCGCCACCTCGCCCCGATCCAGCGGCAGCTCGCTGACCCGGCCGGCGGTGGCGGCGACCCGGCGCAGCGGGCGCAGCGTGGCCCGGACGATCAGCGCGCCGGCGGTGCCGGCCACCAGCAGCCCGGCGGTGGCCACCCCGGCCTGCGCCGCGATCATCCACCAGACGGTCTCCTGCACCCCGGCCAGCGGCAGCGCGACGACCTGGGTGCGCCCGGTGGGCAGCTGCCGGGCCACGACCCGGTAGTCGCCGCGCTCGCCCAGGTCGACGGTGCGCGGCGCGGCGCCCACCGGCAGCCCGGCCAGCGCGCTCACCTCCGCGACCGGCAGCGGCTCGCCCCCGGCCCGGTTGCCGCTCTGCGTCCGCGCCTCGGTGACCGTGCCGTCGACCACGGTGGCGACGACGGAGCCGGGTGGCAGCCCCGGCGGGAGGCCGGCGCCGAACGGCGGGAACGGGCGGTCGCCCCGGGACATCGCGCCGGGCACCAGCTGGGCGTCGACCCGGTCGACCAGGAACTGCCGCAGCGCCACCGTGCTGAGCCCGCCGATCCCGACGCTGACCAGGGCCAGCAGCGCGACCACGGTGACCACCAGCCGGGTACGCAGCGACCAGCCGGCCGGCCAGCGTCGCAACCGCGCCGGCGGGCCGGCGCGCTCACCCGGCCGGCTTGAGGACATACCCCGCGCCGCGCAGCGTGTGGATCATCGGCTCGCGGCCGACGTCGATCTTCTTCCGCAGGTACGAGATGTAGAGCTCGACCACGTTGGCCTGGCCGCCGAAGTCGTAGTTCCAGACCCGGTCAAGGATCTGCGCCTTGCTCAGCACCCGGCGCGGGTTGCGCATCAGGTAGCGCAGCAGCTCGAACTCGGTGGCGGTCAGCGTGATCAACTCGCCGGCCCGGCGCACCTCGTGGCTGTCCTCGTCGAGGCTGAGGTCACCGACGGTGAGCACCGCCTCCTCCCGAGCGGCCACCGCGAAGCCGGACCGGCGCAGCAGCGCCCGCAGCCGGGCGATCACCTCCTCCAGGCTGAACGGCTTGGTGACGTAGTCGTCGCCGCCGACGGTGAGCCCGGCGACCCGGTCCGGCACCGCGTCCCGGGCGGTCAGGAAGAGCACCGGGACGGTCGGCGTGTGCGCGCGCAACCGCCGCACCACCTGGAACCCGTCCAGGTCGGGCAACATCACGTCGAGCACCACCGCGTCCGGCTGGAACTGCCGGGCGGTGCTCAGCGCCGCCGACCCGTCGCCGACCGTGCGGACCTGCCAGCCCTCGTAGCGCAGCGCCATCGCCAGCAGCTCGGCCAGGGTCGGCTCGTCGTCGACCACCAGCACCCGGACCGGCTCACCGTCCGGGCGACGCAACTCCACCCGGGTCTGCCCCTCGGTTCCCATGGGCTCAAGGGTGGCCGGGCAGCCTACGGCCCAGGTGTGCGTCCGCTGTGTGTCAGCTGTGTGCAGCGCTCACTCGGTGACGCCGACCGGGTCGGTGCGCACGTAGGTCATCGTCCAGGTGCCCCCGCCGTCGGGACGGCCGCGCTGGTAGAGATGGTCCGGCCCGCCCGGGGCGACCGAGCCGGCCCCGTCGGGGTGACTGAGGACCCACCGCGGCGGTGGCGCGCCGTCGTCGTCGGCGGGCAGCCGGCGGACCAGGTCGTGGGCGGGTCCGCCGACGAACCGTACGGTCACCTCGCTCATCGTCCGACCTCCTGCGCGCCGCGCGGCCGGCCCCGCCCGGGCCCGGACACCGCTCTGGCTCGCAAGCTACCCGTCCGCCGCGCCGGGTGGACCCGGTCGCGCCGGATCGGGCGGCGGTTTGCCCTGATCGGGGCCCGGGTACCGCTGCCCAAGGCACCGCGCGGGCGGTGCCACGGACACGAGGAGCGGTCGATGAGGACGCTGGACGGGCGGTACCGGCTCGAACAGCGCATCGGCATCGGTGGCATGTCGGAGGTCTGGCGGGCCTACGACGCGGTGCTGGACCGACCGGTCGCGGTGAAGTTGATCTCGCCCGGGCAGGAGGGGCAGGACGCCTCGGTGGAGCGGATCCGGGCCGAGGCCCGCTCCGCGGCCCGACTGGTGCATCCGAACGTGGCCAGCGTGCACGACTTCGGCACCTGCGCCACGCTGCCCGGCCGCGAGGTGCCCTACCTCGTGATGGAGCTGGCCGAGGGCGAGACGCTGGCCGAGCACCTGCGGGCCGGGCCGCTGGACTGGCGGATCGCGGTGCGGGTCTGCGCCGAGGTGAGCGCCGCCCTGGCCGCCGCGCACGCGCACGGCATCGTGCACCGTGACGTCAAGCCGGCCAACGTGATCCTCACCCCGGCCGGGGTCAAGGTGCTGGACTTCGGCATCGCCACCCCGGCCGGCGCCCCGGACCCGATGCCCGACGGGATGCTGGTCGGCACGCCCGCGTACCTGGCGCCGGAGCAGCTGGACCGGGCGCCGGCCACCCCGGCCGCCGACATGTACGCCCTCGGCGTGCTGCTCTACTACTGCCTGGTCGGCGAGCTGCCGTACCCGGCCGGCACGATGACCCAGCTGATCGGCGCGCGGCGCCGGCAACCGCCCCGGCCGTTGCCGGCGGTCGACGGGCTGCCGGCGGAGGTGGCCGAGCTGTGCGGGCGGTGCCTTGCCGACGACCCGGCGGCCCGGCCGAGCAGCCTGGTGGCCGCGCTGGTGCTGGCCGAGGCGGTGGACGCCCGGGTGTACGTGCCGATGCGGCTGCCGACCCCGCCGCGCCCCCGGCGGGCGGCGATCTCCCCGTGGACCGAGCGGGCCGCCGCCGAGGCGACCGAGGTAGCCCCGGCCGCCGACCTGTCCGGCCGCGCCGGCTGACCGGCCGGACGCGGCCTGTCCTGCGGTTTCACCGGACGGCGGCCGGGTAGCCGGGCGGGGAGTGACGGGAGGAACGCGATGCCGGATCCGAGTTCCTGGTTCAACGAGACTGCCAGCGCGACCGCCGAGGGCGGCCACGTACGCACCGACGACGAGGCGCTCTCGACCACCCTGGCGTCCCCGCTGGCGCCGCACTGCACCGGGTTGACCCCGTCGCAGCTGCTCGCCGCCGCCTTCGCGTCCTGCCTGCACCACGCGGCGGTGGAGGCGGCCGGGGGGATCACCGACGAGGCGCACACCGTGCAGGTCCGGGCGGAGGCGAAGCTGGGTCGCGACGACGACGGCCGGTACCGGGCCGACGTGCACGCCTCCATCGCCTCGGCGGGGCTGAGCCGGCAGCAGCTGGCCCAGCTGGTCGAGCACGCCGACCGGCTGTGGCCGTTCTCCAGCGGCGACGGCAGCCGCCACCGGCTCACGGTCACCCCGGCGGAGAACGGCCGGCACTGACGACCGACGTGCCGGGCCGGTCGCGCTGGACCGCCCGGTCAGGCACACCCCACCTGAATGGCCGAAGGCGGTCTCCTCCGTTCGATGGAGGCTGTCGATCATCGTGCGGATCCGCCCCAAGATCCACCGGGTGCCCGTTATCGGCGGGTATATGCGACATGAACGGAAAGACGGACAACCGAGTGATGTGAGCTAAGCGGGCGACCGCCCTCGATCGTCCGCCAGATCGGGCGAAATTGTGACGCATGCCACCAACCAGACCGGTGGCAACGGCCGAGGCAATTTCTAGCCTCGGCGGGTGCACCCCGACGACCCCTTCGACCAGAAGCTGACCCAGAAACGGCCGGATACCCCTCCGTCCGATGTCGCATCATCCGAACGGACGATCGGCCGTCACCGCGCCCCGGAGCGTCCCCGGCGCGGCGTCCGCGCCCTGCTGACCTCGGCCCCCGCCCGGGTCGCGCTGGCCACCGGCGTCTCCTGCTGCCTCGGCGTGGCCGCGATCGCCGTCGTCCGGACCGACGACGCGCCACGCGAGCCACTGGCCGAGGCGGTGGCCGAGCGGGCCGCCGCAGCCGACCAGGCGGCCTCCCGGTCGCTGGACCGGGCCACCTCCCC
>NZ_QGSW01000254.1:0-51978 GCF_003176715.1 Micromonospora sp. S4605 | reverse complement strand
GCCCCACACGCGCCCGACCCCCTGCCCACGCTCCCCGGCCTTCGCCGTTGATCAAGGGGTTCGTGTCAGGTTCCGGCGCGGACCCGACCCGAACCCCTTGATCAACGCGGACAGCGCGGGAGCGGCGGCGGGGGCAGGGCTCAGTCGAAGATGGGGTCGACGTCGCGGGAGCGCTTCAGCTCGAAGAAGCCGGGGGTGGCGGAGACCAGCAGGACCCCGTCCCAGAGGCGGCCGGCGGCCTCGCCCTTCGGCGCCGGGGTGACCACCGGGCCGAAGAAGGCGACCTGGCCGCCGTCCGGGCCCGGTGCGTGGATGACCGGGGTGCCCACGTCGGTGCCGACCGGCCGCATCCCCGCCTCGTGGCTGGCCCGCAGCGCCTCGTCGTACTCGGTGCTCCCGGCCACCTCGGCCAGCGCCGGGTCCAGCCCGGCGTCGGTCAGCGCGGCGGCGTACAGCTCCGGCCCGAGGTTCTGCTTGCCCAGGTGGATCCGGGTGCCGAGGGCGGTGTAGAGCTTGCGCAGCACCTCGGAGCCGTGCCGCTGCTCCGCGGCGATGCAGACCCGCACCGGGCCCCAGCCGGTCCGCATCAGCTCCTGGTACTGCTCGGGCAGTTCGCGGCCCTCGTTCAGCACCGACAGGCTCATCACGTGGAAGCGGATGTCCACGTCCCGCACCTGCTCGACCTCCAGCAGCCAACGGGAGGTGATCCACGCCCACGGGCAGAGGGGGTCGAACCACATGTCGACGGCGGCACGCTCGGTCACGGTGAGGTCCCTTCACGACGGGTGACGCCGGGGTTCCGGCGCCTCACCCCGATCTTCGCCCCCGGCGCCGCGGCGTGGTACCGGAACGAGAGCGTGACCTCGACCACCGCGGGCCGCCGGTGCATGCAAGACTCGGTTCCGACCGGCCGCCACGAGCGGCCGGCGGACGGGCGCCGCCGCGGCGTACGGCGAGAGTGGGATGGAGACGAACGTGCCGGGAGTGCGCAACCTGACGCAGGTCGAGGCGACCGAGCGGGCCCGCCTGCTCGACGTGACCGGGTATGACATCAGTCTGGACCTGTCGAGCGCCGTCCAGGCGGCCGAGGGCCGCACCTTCCGATCGACCACCGAGGTCCGGTTCCGCTGTACCGAGCCGGGCGCGAGCACCTTCATCGAGGTGGCCGCCGACTCGGTGCGCTCGGCGACGCTGAACGGCGAGCCGGTCGACCTGGGCGACTGGTCCGCCGAGAAGGGCCTGACGCTGTCCGGCCTGGACAGCGAGAACGTCCTGGTGGTCGACGCCGACTTCGCGTACTCCAACAGCGGGCAGGGGCTGCACCGCACGGTCGACCCGGTCGACGGCGAGACCTACCTCTACAGCCAGTTCGAGACGGCCGACGCGCAGCGGGTCTACGCCTGCTTCGACCAGCCCGACCTGAAGAGCGTCTACACCTGGCGGGCCACCGTCCCCGACCACTGGCGGGTGGTGTCGAACATGCCGGTGGCGCGCGAGGAGCCGGCCGGCGAGGGCCTGAAGACCGTCCACTTCGCCGAGTCGGCCCGGATGAGCACCTACATCACCGCGCTCTGCGCCGGCCCGTACCACGAGGTGCGGGACAGCCACGACGGCATCGAGCTGGGCGTGTTCTGCCGGGCGTCGATGGCCCAGTACCTGGACGCCGACGACCTCTTCCTGATCACCAAGCAGGGCTTCGACTTCTTCCACGAGAAGTTCGGCGTCCGCTACCCGCTGCCCAAGTACGACCAGCTCTGGGTGCCCGACTTCAACGCCGGCGCGATGGAGAACTTCGGCTGCGTCACCCACGCCGAGTCGCACTACATCTTCCGCTCCCAGGTCACCGACTTCGAGTACGAGCAGCGGGCGAACACGATCCTGCACGAGCTGGCGCACATGTGGTTCGGTGACCTGGTCACCATGCGCTGGTGGAACGACCTGTGGTTGAACGAGTCGTTCGCCGAGTGGGCCAGCCACTGGTGCAACACCCACGCCACCCGGTTCACCGACGCGTGGACGACCTTCCTGTCCATCCGGAAGAACTGGGGCTACCGGCAGGACCAGCTCTCCTCCACCCACCCGGTCTACTGCGAAATGCCCGACCTGGAGGCGGTCGAGGTCAACTTCGACGGCATCACCTACGCCAAGGGCGCCAGCGTGCTCAAGCAGCTGGTCGCGTACGTGGGCGAGGAGCCGTTCCTGGCCGGTCTGCGGACGTACTTCGGCAAGCACGCCTGGGGCAACGCCACCTTCGACGACCTGCTCTCCGAGCTGGAGGCGGCCTCCGGCCGGGAGCTGCGCAAGTTCGCCGCCCAGTGGCTGGAGACCGCGCAGGTCAACACGCTGCGCCCCGAGGTGACGATCGACACCGACGGCGCGTACCAGCAGGTGGTGATCCGGCAGGAGGCCCCGGCCGGGCACCCGACGCTGCGTACCCACCGGATCGGGGTGGGCCTCTACGACCTCACCGACGGGCGGCTGGTGCGCCGCGAGCGGCTCGAGGTGGACGTGACCGGCGAGCGGACCGAGCTGGCCGAGCTGCGCGGGGTGCGCGCCGCCGACGTGCTGCTGCTCAACGACGACGACCTCACCTACACCAAGCTGCGGCTGGACGAGCGGTCGATGGCGACAGTGGTGCAGCACATCGCCGGCCTGGAGTCGTCGCTGGCCCGCGCACTCTGCTGGACGGCGGCCTGGGACATGACCCGGGACGCCGAGCTGGCCGCCCGCGACTACGTGGCGCTGGTGCTGGCCGGGCTGCCCGCCGAGACCGACATCAACCTGGTCACCGCGACGCTGCGCCAGGCCACCACCACGCTCACCTTCTATGCCGACCCGGCCTGGGCGCCGACCGGCTGGGCCGAGCTGGCCCGTACCGCCCGCGCGGCGCTGGCCGCCGCGGAGCCGGGCAGCGGCTTCCAGCTCGCCTGGGCCCGGGCGTACGCCTCGGCGGCCCGCTCCGCGGAGGACCTGGCCGCGCTGCGCGGCTGGCTGGCGGGCGGCGAGGTGCCGACCGGCCTCACCGTCGACACCGAACTGCGCTGGGCAGTCCTCGGTGCGCTGGTGGCCAACGGCGCGGCCGGCCCGGCCGAGATCGAGGCCGAGCTGGCCGCCGACCGCACCGCCAGCGGCGAGCGGGAGGCCGCGTACGCGCACGCGCTGGTGCCGACGGCGGAGAACAAGGCCGCCGTCTGGGCGCAGCTGACCGGCCCGGAGGCGCTGCCGAACTGGCGGCACCGGGCACTGCTGCAGGGCCTGACCCACCCGGCGCAGGTCGAGCTGGTCGCGCCCTACCGGGAGAAGTACTTCGCCGCGGTGGGCCAGGTGTGGGCCAGCCGGGACAGCGAGCCGGCCCAGGAGTTCGCGCAGCTGGCGTACCCGGCGTACCTGGTCGAGGACGACACGGTGGCGGCCACCGACGCCTGGCTGGCGGCCGACGGCCACCCGGGCCCGCTGCGCCGGCTGGTCGCCGAGGGCCGCGACGGCGTGGTCCGCGCTCTCAAGGCGCGCGCCAAGGACGCCCGGAGCGCCTGAGTCGGCGTGACCGGCCGGGGCCGGCGTGGGCGGAAGCCCCCGCCGGCCCCGGCCGTTATCGTGTCGGGAGGAGGTGGACGTGATGGCCCAGCCGAGCTACGAGTGGCGCCCACCCGAGCGCGGGTGGCGGGAGCAGGATCTCCTCGACCTGCCAGACGACGGGAACCGCTACGAGATCATCGACGGGAGCCTGCACGTGACCCCACCCGCCGGGCCCGACCACCACGAGCTGGCGGACGACATCCGGATGGCGTTGCGCCAGGTGGCGCCGCCGGCATGGCGGGTGATCCGGGAGATCGGCGTACGGGTTCCGGGCGGCAACCTCATCCCGGACGTCACGGTCCTGAAGCCCGGTGCGCCGCGGGAGCGGATGTGGGCCGAGGCGACCGACATCGGGCTCGTCGTCGAGGTCGAGTCGCCGGGCAGCCGCCGGCACGACCGGTTCACCAAGCCCGCGCTGTACGCCGAGGCCGGCATCTCCTTCTACTGGCGGGTGGAACGCAGCGACTTCGGGCCGGTCGTCTACCGCTACGAGCTCGGCAAGGACGACCACTACGTGCTGCTCGGCACGGTGGGGCCGGACGACCCGGTCGAGGTCGCCGAGCCCTGGCCGATGAGGCTCGACCCGGGCCTCTGGCCGCGCTGATCGCCGCACCCGCGCGTGTGCCGAGCCGGTCACCCGGTCCGCGACACTGCGAAGCCCGGCCCGCGTCGGACGCGGGCCGGGCTTTCGTCGTACGGGTGGGCTCAGCCCTTGCCGGCGTGGCTGGCCAGCTGGTCCAGGCCGTTGATGATGCCGCCGGCCAGGTCACCGCCGCCGAACGCCGCGACCATGGAGAGTGCGGCCAGCTTGGCGTACGTGTCCGGGATGCGCTTGCGCGCGTACCGGCCGGTGACGATCTCCAGCTGGCGCTGGTTGGGCGAGACCGCGATCAGCACCGACTTGTCGGGCTCGGCGAGCTGGCGGTGCAGCCGCTCGGCGTGCTCCCGGCTCGGCTCGTCGAGACCGCCGACGAAGACCGAGAAGACCAGGCCGGTGTTCTGGTCGGCCAGTCGGAGCGCCTCGTCGATGCGCAGCAGCTGCCGGGTCGAGAACGGCCCGTCCAGCACCTCGGGCGGACTGTCCGGCCCGGCCTGCTTCTCACCAACGGTCACTTGCGCCTCCGGTTCCACCGGCCGGCGCCATCTCGCCGGCCTGCTCCTGCTTGCGACTGGTCAGCGCCGGCGCCTGGGCGCCCGCTGCCAGGGCGGTGCCGGCCGAGTCGGCCAGCTGCTCCGGACGGGCCAGGAACCAGACCGGAGTGAAGTCGAAGGGCCGACCCGGCCGGTAGCGCTTGGCGCCGCCACCGCCGCCACGGCTACCGGCGTACGCCAGACCGGCGATCACCAGCACCGCGGCCGCCGGGATGCCGACGAAGACCAGCAACGTCTCGGTAACAGACAATCCCAACGCCCCCAGGCGGAAAGAGAGACCAGAGCATCCGGGTCGGGTGGACGATCATGGCGCCGACCGCCCGACTCCGCTGCCATTCACGTTAGCGGAGCCGACGGCCCGCCAGATTGCGGGGTGGCGATCCCACCCGCCACTGGAGTTCTCCAGTTGCGCAGCCGTGGCGATCAGCCGCGCGTCGTCGCCGTACCGACCGGTCAGCAGCACCCCGACCGGCAGTCCTTCGGCGGTCACGCCCACCGGCAGCGAAACGGACGGATCGCCGGTGACGTTGAAGATGGCGCAGTACGGCGAGAACCGGCGTTGCCGGTCGAAATCCTCGGCCGGGTCGCCGCCCTCGGTGAACCACCCAACGGGCGCCTGCGGCGCGGCGAGGGTGGGGCAGAGCAGCAGGTCGCAGCCGGCGGTGCGGTGCACCCCGAGGCGTACCTGTGCCTGGAGTTCGCCGAGCGTGGTGGTGAGGGTGGCCGCGGAGATCTCCGCGCCCCGGGCCCGCAGGTGGCGGGTCAGCGGCAGCAGCCGGCTCTCCAGCTCCGGCGGCACCGGGGCGAGCGCCAGGACGTACCAGACGATCTCGAACAGCGGCCACGCCGCCGGCCCGAGCGGCGACGGCACCTCGACCACCTCGTGCCCGGCCGCGGTGAGCAGCGCGGCGGCCCGGTCCACGGCGGCCACGCAGTCCGGGTGGACCGGCTCGTCGGCGAGCATCGGGGCGGTGAACCGGCCGACCCGCAGCCGGCCGGGAGCGGCCTGCCGGGCCGCGGCCAGGTAGCCGCCGGCGGGCGGCAGCGGCGGCAGGTACGGCTCCCCCGGCACCGGCTGCGCCAGCACGTCGAGCAGCGCCGCCACGTCGGCCACGGTCCGCCCGATCGGTCCGCTGGTGGGCAGCCCGAACGCGCCGAAACCGAGCGGGCCGCCGGAGACCAGGCCGCGGCTGGGCTTGTAGCCGATCAGGCCGCAGAGCGACGCCGGGATGCGCAGCGAGCCGCCACCGTCGGAACCCTGCGCCACCGGCACCAGCCCGGCCGCCACCGCCGCAGCCGCGCCCCCGCTGGAGCCGCCCGCGGTGTACGCCAGGTTCCACGGGTTGCGGGCCGGCGGCGCGACCAGCCCCTCCGAGTAGAGCGAACAGCCCAGCTCGGAGGTGGTGGTCTTGCCGAGGCTGACCAGCCCGGCGGCGCGCATGAAGCGGACCACGTCGGCGTCCACCGGCGGCACGAAGTCGGCGAAGGCGGCCGACCCGAAGGTGGTCCGCACCCCGGCGGTGAGGGTCAGGTCCTTGATCGCGGTGGGTACGCCGTGCAGCGGCCCACGCCGGTCGACCGGCACCGCGTCGGCGGCCCGGGCGGCCGTCCGGGCCAGCTCCGCCGTGACGGTGACGAACGCCCCGACCGTGTCGCCGAGCGCGGCGACCCGGTGCAGGTGGTGCTCGACGAGTTCCACGCTGGACAGCTCGCCGCCGGCGATCGCGGCGGCCTGCTCCAGCGCGGTCAGGTCGTGCGGCTCGGCCATCCCCTCATCCTGCCCGGTTCCTCCCGTCTTTGCCGCGCTGACACGGCGTGCTAAAGGGTCCCGGGCGGGGCCACCCATTCGGAGCGCGGGCCCCCTACCTCGGCCAGCAGGTCGAAGTCGCGGTCGTAGTGCAGAACCGTTGCGGAGTATTCAGCCGCGACCGCGGCGACCGTGAGGTCGACCGGACTGGCGGCGCGGTGATGACCTCGTGCGGTCAACGCCAGCTGAAGGTCACGGGCGCGGGTCGACACCGCGGCCGTGACGGGCAGGTCCACCATCAACTGGGCGCGGCGGGCGCGGATCGCCATGGCGTCGCGGGAGTCGCGGGCGCTGCGGCCGTCCTCGAGGTCGAGCGGCAGACAGGTCGCGGCCAGCCCTTCCTCCAGGACGGCGGTCACCCGCTTGCGGACCACAGGCAGGCGAAGGCGAGCCCAGGCCGAGGTGTCGATCAGGTAGAGCCCTCCCGGGACCGTCACGCCGCATCCTTCTCGCCGTCGGGCACCTTGTCGTCGTCGACGATGCCCGTCCAGTCGCGGTCGATCGACAGCAGTTCCCGGATCGCCTCCAGCCGCTCGCCCCGTTCCGCCACGAGCCGGAGGGCCGCGTGAATGGTGTCCTTCTTGCTCTTCGTGCCAAGCTCCCGTCGGGCGCGTTCGAGCAGCTCATCGTCAAGATCGATGACAGTCTTCACGCCGTGAGTATATACCAACCCTCTGCTCTTATATACCCAACGTACCGAGAAAGCGCAGGGCGTTGCCGCCGAGGAGCTTGTCGCGCTGCTCGGGGGTGAGGAAATCGGCCTTGCGGACGACCTGGCCGACCGGGCGTTCGCCCAGCGGGTACGGGTAGTCGCTGCCGACCAGCACCCGGTCCTCCCCCATGGTGTCGACCAGCAGCCGCAGCGCGGCCGGCTCGAAGACCACCGAGTCGACGCAGAACCGGTCGACGTAGGCGCTGGGCGGGGCGGTCGAGGAGCCCCGGACGAGGTCGCCGCGGCGGTGCCAGGCGTTGTCGGCCCGGCCCAGCCAGAACGGGAAGCTGCCGCCGCCGTGCGCGAAGCAGATCCGCAGTGTCTCCGGCACCCGGTCGAAGACGCCGCCGAGGATCAGCGCCAGCACCGACAGGTGGGTCTCGGCCGGCATGCCGGTGAGCCAGCGGGCCATCCACCGGTCCAGCCGGGGGCCGCCGGGCATGTCCCACGGGTGAACGAAGACCGGCGCGCCCACCCGGGCGCAGTGGGTGAGGAACTCGACGATGCCGCCGTCGTCCAGGTCGCGGTCACCGACGTGGTTGCCGATCTCGACGCCGACGTGCCCGGCGGCCAGGCAGCGGTCCAGCTCGGCGCAGGCGGCCGCCGGATCCTGCAACGGCACCTGGCAGAACGGCACCAGCCGCCCGCCGCCGGCCGCGGCGACCTCCAGGGCGAGGTCGTTGAAGATCCGCGCCACCTTCGCCGCCTGGTCGGCGGGGCGGTCGTAGCTGAAGAAGACCGGGGTGGGCGAGACGACCTGCAGGTCGACGCCGTCGGCGGCCATGTCCGCCAGCCGGGTCGGCGCGTCCCAGCAGGACGCGCCGATCGGGCGGAACTCCGTCTCGCCCACCATGATCATGGCGGCGCGTTCGGAGTCGACCCGCAGCCAGGGCCAGCCGGACCCGCCGCACGCGACGCCGAGGTCCGGCCATCCCTTCGGTACGACGTGCGTGTGCACGTCCACCACCGGGGACCGAACCGGCCGAACCTCGTCGGCTGACCGGTCGACCGAGCCGGCAGCGGCCATCAGCCCTTCCCCGGATGCAGCGCGCCGCAGTTGTCGCAGGTCCGCGCGTTCTCGTCGGTGTAGAAGGCCTGGAAGACCGGGGGCAGGTCGGCGGCGATGTCGCGTACCTGGAGCTCCACCTCGTGCACCTTGTGCCCGCACTCGGGGCAGTACCACTGGAACTTCTCCAGCGTGCCCTCCTCGCGGACCCGCTCGATCACCATCCCGATCGAGCCGGCCTCCGGCCGCTGCGGCGAGTGCGGCATGTTGCGCGGCAGCATCCACATCTGACCCTCGCGGATGTGCACCGTCCGCGGCCCCTCCGGGGTCATCAGGTTGACGTGCATGTTGCCCTTGACCTGGTAGAAGAACTCCTCGTACGGGTCGACGTGGAAGTCGGTGCGCTGGTTCGGGCCGCCGACGACCATGACGATGAAGTCGTCGCTGCCCGGCAGCATCTCCTTGTTGCCCACCGGTGGCTTGAGCAGGTGCTGGTGCTCCGCGATCCACCCGGGAAAGCTGAACGGTTCGGCGATCTCGCTCACGACTGACCTCCTGAGGGAAGAAGGGCCACGGCCTGAATCTCGATGAGCAGGTGCGGGTGCGGCAACTGGTGCACGGCGACGGTGGTGCGGGTCGGCCCGGTGGCGTCGAAGTACTCGGCCCACACCTCGTTGTAGCCGCCGAAGTCGTTCATGTTCACCAGGTACGAGGTGACCTGCACGAGGTCGGACAGGTCGGCGCCGACCGAGCGCAGCAGGTCCCGGATGTTCTCGATCACGGCCCGGGTCTGCACCCGGATGTCCAGGTTGGTGGTGCCGAACTCGTCCACCTCGACGCCGGCGAAGGTGTTGTCCGGCCGCCGGGACGACGTACCGGAGACGAAGACGAACCCACCCGCCACCTTGACGTGCGGAAAAGCCCCTCGCGGCACGGCCTTGCCGGCCACCACCTTCGCGCCGTCGCTCATGACGACGCCCGCAGCGACGCGGTGCCGAGCTTCTCGACGACGGCCCGGACGTGGGCACCAGGACGCAGCGGCACCGCGGCGGTGGCCGCCCCGGCCAGGAAGACCCAGCCGGAGTGCATCCGCACCCCGTGCCGGCCGGCCAGCCGGATCCCCTCGTCCAACGCCCGGCGCGGGTCGCCGAGGATGGCCGCGGTCGAACCGACCTGCGCCACCCGGCCGTCGACCTCCAGCAGCACGCCGAGGTTGTCCAGCCCGTCCGGCACCGGTGACCACGGGCCGACCACGAACGCGGCGGCCGAGGTGTTGTCGGCGATCACGTCGGGCAGCGAGAAGGTGAAGTTGGCGTACCGGGAGTCGATCAGCTCGATGGCCGGCGCGACCGCGCGGACCGCGTCCCGGAACTCGCCGACCGGCTCGCCCGGTTGCGGCATCCGGTCGAGCAGGAACGCCACCTCCGGCTCGACCCGCGGGTGGATGTAGTCGGCCGGGTCGACGGTGCCCCCGTCGGGCACCCGCATCACGTCGGTGAGCCGGCCCCAGATCACCTCGTCCACGCCGACCTGGGCCATCTTCGCCTTGCTGGTCAGCCCCATCTTCAGCCCGACCAGCCGCTCACCCCGGTCGATCCGGCGTTGCAGCAGCGCGGTCTGCACCGCGTACGCGCCGTCGACGTCCAACCCGGTCTCGGCGGCGAGCTGCGGGATCGCGGTGGCGGTGTCCGCCGCCACACCCAACCGCTCGGCGATCCCGGCGGTGTCCGGACCGATCATGCCGTCCCCTCCTCGCGGCGGCCGGCCAGGTCCAGCGCCACGTCCACGATCATGTCCTCCTGGCCGCCCACCATCCGGCGCCGGCCCAGCTCGACCAGGATCGACCGGACGTCCACGCCGTACTTCGCCGAGGCGCGCTCGGCGTGCCGCAGGAAGCTGGAGTAGACCCCGGCGTAGCCCAGCGAGAGCGTCTCCCGGTCGACCTGCACCGGCCGGTCCTGCAACGGACGGACCAGGTCGTCGGCCGCGTCCATCAGGGCAAACACGTCGCAGCCGTGCTTCCAGCCGTGCAGCTCGGCGACCGCGACGAAGACCTCCAGCGGAGCGTTGCCGGCCCCGGCGCCCTGGCCGGCCAGCGAGGCGTCCACCCGGACGGTCCGCCCGTGCGGCGACCCGAGCGGCCCGGTGCCGAGGATCCGGCCGTGCTCCACCGCCACCACGCTGTTGGCCACGCCCAGCGACAGGTTGTGGTGCGCGTGGATGCCGATCTGCGTCTCCGGCTCCAGCACCTGCCGGTACGCGTCGATCCGCTCGGCCACGTCGGACATCAGCAGCCGGCCGCCGGAGTCGGTGACGTAGACGCAGTGCGCCCCGTACGACTCCATCAGCTTGGCCTGCCCGGCCAGCCCGGCCGGGTCGTTCATGTGCGACATCATCAGGAAGCCGGCGACGTCCATGCCGTTCTCCCGGGCCCAGGAGATGTGCTGGGCCGAGATGTCCGCCTCGGTGCAGTGGGTGGCGATCCGCACGCTGGTCACCCCGAGCGCCTTCGCCGCCTTCAGGTCGGCGATGGTGCCGATGCCGGGCAGCAGCAGCGTGGTGAGCTTCGCGTTGGTCATCACCTCGGCGGCCGCCGCGATCCACTCGGCGTCGCTGGCCGCGCCGTGGCCGTAGTTGACGCTGGAGCCGGCGAGGCCGTCGCCGTGCGCCACCTCGATGGCGGCCACCCCGGCCGCGTCCAGCGCGGCGGCGATGGTGCGCACCTGCTCGACGGTGTAGCGGTGGGCGATGGCGTGCATGCCGTCGCGCAGCGTCACGTCCTGGATGTAGAGATCGGTCATCGCGCGGCCACCTCCGTCGTGGGCGCCGTCCGCAGGGCGACCAGCCGCTCGGCGGTCCGCAGCGCGGCCGAGGTCATGATGTCCAGGTTCCCGGCGTACGCGGGCAGGTAGTGCCCGGCGCCGGAGACCTCCAGGAAGACCGAGACCTGCAACCCGGTCAGCTGCCGGCCCAGCGCCGGCACGTAGCTGTCCACCCGGTCGAACTGCACGTCCTGCTTGAGCCGGTAGCCGGGGACGTACTCCTGGACGGTCGCCACCATCTCGGCGACGGAGGCGGCGATCGCGGCCCGGTCGGCGTCGGCGTCCGGGCAGAGGCAGTAGACGGTGTCCCGCATCAGCAGCGGCGGGTCGGCCGGGTTCAGCACGATGATCGCCTTGCCCCGCTCGGCGCCACCGACCACCTCGATCGCCCGGGCGGTGGTCTCGGTGAACTCGTCGATGTTGGCCCGGGTGCCCGGCCCGGCCGATTTCGAGGCGATCGAGGCGACGATCTCCCCGTACGCCACCGGGGTCACCCGGCCGACCGCGGCGACGATCGGCACGGTGGCCTGCCCGCCGCAGGTGACCATGTTGACGTTGGTTTCGTGCAGGTGCTCGTCCAGGTTGACCGGCGGCACCACGTACGGGCCGACGGCGGCCGGGGTCAGGTCGATCAGCGTCCGGCCGTGCGCGCGCAGCACCTCGTGGTGGCGCCGGTGCGCGCCGGCCGAGGTGGCGTCGAAGACCAGGTCGACGTCGGCGAACTCGGGCATCGCCACCAGGCCGTCCACGCCGTCGGCGGTGGTGGCCACGCCGAGCCGCCGGGCCCGGGCCAGGCCGTCCGACCCGGGGTCGATGCCGGCCATCGCCACCATCCGCAGCGACTCGGAGAGCCGCAGCACTTTGATCATCAGGTCGGTGCCGATGTTGCCGGACCCGAGCACCGCCACCCCGACGGTCATGCTGTGCCCTCCGTTCGCGACCGCGGGGCTCGCGGACTCACTTCGCGCGCTCACGACGCCCCCTCCGACGACGAGAAACAGGTCCGGACCGAGCCGAGGCCGGAGATCCGGGCCTCGTACGCCGCCCCGGGGGTGACCGGCACCATCGGGCCGAGTGCCCCGGAGAGCACCACGTCACCGGCGCGCAGCGGGTCGCCGGAGCGGGCCATCGTGCGGGCCAGCCACTCCAGCGCGTGCAGCGGGTTGCCCAGGCAGGCCGCCCCGGCGCCGACCGAGACCGGCTCCCCCGCGTGTTCCAGCACCATCCCGCAGAGCCGCAGGTCCACGTCGGTGAGCCGGCGCGGCGTGGTGCCGAGCACGAACAGCCCGCTCGAGGCGTTGTCGGCGACGGTGTCCACGATGGAGATGTCCCAGCCGGCCACCCGGGAGTCGACGATCTCGATCGCCGGCAGCACGTGGTCCACCGCGCGGGTCAGGTCGGCCGTGGTGACCCGCTCGTCGGGCAGGTCGGCGCCGAGCACGAAGGCGACCTCCGCCTCCACCCGGGGCTGGAGCAGCCGGTCCAGGCCGACCTCCGCACCGTCGGGCACCGCCATGCTGTCCAGCAGCACGCCGAAGTCCGGCTGGTAGACGCCGAAGCTCTCCTGCACCGCCCGGGAGGTCAGCCCGATCTTCGCGCCCACCCGCCGGTGGCCCCGCTGCAGCCACTGCCGCACCTGGAGCTGCTGCACCACGTACGCGGACGTGACGTCCCCCTCGGGCAGCAGCCGCCCGCGCAGCGGCGGGCAGGGCTTGCCGCTCTCCCGCGCCGCGACCAGTTCCCGGGCCGCGGCCTCGTAATCGCTCATGTCGGCTCCTCGCTCCGCTCGGAGCCGACATGAGGCTCCACCGCACTGCGCCGGATGATTCGCTCGCTGCGCTCGCTCATGACAGGTCCACGCAGACGTTGGTGAGTTCGGAGTAGAAGTCCAGCGAGTGCACGCCGCCCTCGCGCCCGATGCCGGACGCCTTCACCCCGCCGAACGGGGTGCGCAGGTCGCGCAGGAACCAGGTGTTCACCCAGACGATGCCGGCGTCCAGCCGGGCCCCGGCCCGGTGCGCGCGGCCGACGTCCCGGGTCCACACCGCCGCCGCCAGGCCGTACTCGGTGCCGTTGGCCAGCGCGTACGCCTCCTCCTCGGTGTCGAACGGGGCCACGTGCACCACCGGGCCGAAGATCTCCTCGCGGTTGGTCCGGGCGTCCGGGCCGAGCCCGGTGAGCACCGTCGGCTGCACGTACGCCCCGCCGTCGCGGGCGTCGCCGAACGCCGGCACCCCGCCGCCGGTCAGCACCTCGGCGCCCTCGGTGCGGGCCAGGGCGTAGTGGCCGAGCACCTTGTCCCGGTGGGTGTGCGAGATCAGCGGCATGTTCACCGTGGCCTCGTCGGCCGGCCACCCGTACGCCAGATCCGCGGCCCGCTTCGCCAGCCGCTCGGTGAACTCGGCGAAGACCGGCCGCTGCACGTAGATGCGTTCGGTGCAGAGGCAGACCTGACCGCCGTTGGTGAAGCTGGACCGCACCGAGCCGGCCACCGCCGCGTCCAGGTCGGCGTCCGCGAAGACCAGCCCGGCGTTCTTGCCGCCCAGTTCGAAGGAGACCGCCTTCACCCCGTCGGCGGCGGCCCGCATGATGGCGCTGCCGGTGGCCGACTCGCCGGTGAAGGTGATCGCGTCGACGTCCGGGTGCCGGGTGAGGAACTCCCCGGCCGAGTCCGGGCCGAAGCCGTGCACCAGGTTGAACACCCCGGCCGGCACCCCGGCGGCGGCCATCACCTCGGCGAGCAGCGCCGCCGAGGCGGGCGTCTCCTCGCTCGGCTTCACCACCACCGCGTTGCCGCAGGCCAGCGCCGGGGCGACCTTCCAGGTGAGGAGCAGCAGCGGCAGGTTCCACGGCACGATGACCGCGACCACCCCGACCGGCTTGCGGACCGCGTAGTTCAGCGCCCGGCCGCCGGTCGGGGTGACCGTGGTGAACGACTCGGTCGGCGCGGTCGCCACGATCTCGGCGAAGGCCCGGAAGTTGGCCGCCCCGCGCGGGATGTCCAGGGTGCGGGCCTGCGAGATGGCCTTGCCGGTGTCGGCCACCTCCGCGGTGACCAGGTCGTCGAAGCGGCGTTCCAGCTCGTCGGCGACCCGGCGCAACACCTCGGCCCGCTCCCGCTCGCCGAGGCGGCCCCACGGCCCGCGCAGCGCCGCCCGGGCGGCGGCCACCGCGTCGTCCACCGTGGACCGGTCGGCCTCGGCCACCTCGAAGACCGGTTCCCCGGTCACCGGGCTGGCCTTGGTGAAGGTCTTGCCGGCCGCGACGAACTCGCCGCCGACGAAGTTGCGCAGCAGGCCCGGCCCGTCCGGCGCGTGACCGGTCATCAACCGGGGATCCCAGAGCGTCGTCATCAGCGCCTCCCTCGGCTGACCGCGGCACCGACCGCACCCACGAGCGCCGCCACCGCACCCGCGGCCACCGCCCCCAGCACCCGGTGCTGCCGGCGCACCCGCCGCCGCACCTGGGCGTACGGGGTGGTGGAGAACGAGACCAGCTCGTACTGCGAAACGTACCGGCCGGGCAGCGCCCGTTCCAGTGCGTGCTCCACCCGCCGCCACAGCTGGAACACCGGCGAGGCGACCTTGTCCCGCATCTCCACGAAGTTGGTCAGCGCCATCCGGGCGATCGCCTCGGCGTTGTCCTGCCGGCGCTGCTGGAACAGCGGCAGCGCGGCCGACCAGTCGTCGGCGCACTCGTCCAGGCAGCGGTCCAGCTCGACCACGTCCTCGAACGCGCAGTTCGCACCCTGGCCGTAGAACGGCACGATGGCGTGCGCCGCGTCGCCGAGCAGGCCGACCTTGCCGCCCACCTGCCACGGGGTGCAGCGCACCGTGCCGAGCACGCCGACCGGGTTGTGCTGGTAGTCGTCGACCAGGTTCGGCGCCAGCGGCGGCAGGTCCGGGTAGTGGGTGGCGAAGTGCCGCTCGATCGCGGCCGGGCTGCCCAGCGAGGCGAAGCTCGCGGTGCCGTGGGTGGGCCAGAAGAGCGTGCAGGTGAACGACCGGTCCGGGTTGGGCAGGGCGATCATCATCGAGGTGCCGCGCGGCCAGATGTGCAGCGCCTCGGGGTCGAGGGCGAAGTCGCCGCCCACCGGCGGGATGGTCAACTCCTTGTAGCCGTAGTCGAGGAAGTCGAGGCTCTCGGTGAGCAGGCCGTGGCCGAGCAACTGGCCGCGTACCGCCGAGCCGGCGCCGTCGGCGCCGAGCACCACCGGCGCGACGGCGGTCGTCTTGCCCGTCGGCGTCTCGAAGGTCATCTCGCCGGTGGCCGGGTCGAGGCCGACCAGCCGGTGGTCGAAGGCGATCCGCACCCCGGGCAGCACGGCCGCGGCGTCCAGCAGGGCGTTGTTCAGCGCGCCCCGGCTGATCGAGTTGATCGCCAGGGTGCCGGCCGCGCTGTACGACTGGAACTGCGGCTCGCCGTCCACCGGGTGGATCATGCGGCCGCGCATCGGCAGCGCGTCCGCCATCACCTGCTCGGCCAGCCCTATCCGGCGCAGCGCGTCCAGGCCGCGCTCGGAGAGCGCCAGGTTGATCGAGCGGCCTCGCTCGACCCGCCCGGTACGCGGGTCGGGCCGCCGCTCGTAGAGCGCCACCCGGTAGCCGCGCCGGGCCAGGAAGCAGGCCAGCAGGCAACCGGCCAACCCGGCGCCGACCACCGCGATCTCGTCCCGCTCGGTCATGCCGGCACCTCCCCGACGGTCGCCGCGAGCGCAGCGGCGACCCGCCAGCAGTCGTGGTACGTGGAGTAGAGCGGCACCGGGGCGAACCGGACCACGTCCGGCTCCCGGGCGTCGGCGATCACGCCGTGCTCGTAGCGCAGCCGCTTGGTCAGCTCGGCGGCGCTGCCGGCGCCGATCCGCACGGACAGCTGGCAACCGCGGCGCTCCGGCTCGCGCGGGGTGACCACGGTCAGCGGCCGGGTCACGGTCACCTCGTCGAGCAGCCGCTCCAGGTAGCCGGTGAGCCGGACGCTGCGCTCGCGCAGGGCGGGCATGCCGACGGCGTCGAAGATCTCCAGCGAGGTCCGCACCGGGCCCATCGCGAAGATCGGCGGGTTGGAGATCTGCCAGGCCTCCACGGTGGCCGGTGGCCGGGAGACCGGGGTCATCTCGAACCGGGTCGCCGCCTCGGTGCTCCACCAGCCCTCGAAGCGCGGCAGGTCGAGGTCGCCGAGGTGCCGCTCGTGGACGAAGACGCCGGCCAGCGCGCCGGGGCCGGAGTTGAGGTACTTGTACGAGCACCACGCGGCGAAGTCGACGTCCCAGTCGTGCAGGGCCAGCGGCACGTTGCCGGCGGCGTGCGCCAGGTCCCAGCCGACCACCGCCCCGGCGGCCCGGCCGGCGGCGGTGATCGTCGGGATGTCCATCAGCTCGCCGGTGAGGTAGTTGACCCCACCGAGCAGCACCAGCGCCACCCGGTCGCCCTCGGCGGCGAGGTAGCCGGTGACGTCCTCGGTGCGCAGGGTGTCCTCGCCCGGGCGGGGCCGGAGCCGGACCACCGTCTCGTCGGGGTCGAGCCCGTGGAACCGGGCCTGGCTGCGCACCGCGTAGCTGTCCGACGGGAAGGCGCTGTCCTCGATGACGATCCGGGTCCGGGCGCCGGCCGGCCGGTAGAAGCTGACCATCAGCAGGTGCAGGTTGACGGTGAGCGAGTTCATCACCACGGTCTCCGCGGGCCGGGCGCCGACCAGTCGCGCGGCCGGCCCGGTGAGCAGTTCGTGGTACGGCAACCAGGGCCGCTCCGCCTCCAGATGCCCCTCGACGCCGAGCCGGCTCCACGCGTCGAGGTCGGCGAGGAGTTCGGTGCGGGTGGCCCGGGGTTGCAGCCCGAGCGAGTTGCCGGCCAGGTAGGCCACCTCGGGGTACCGGCCGCCTTCGGCCGGCGGCACGTGGAACAGGTGGCGGTGGCCGGGGTCATCGGCGTCGAGGCGCCGCGCCTCGGCCTCGCCGGCGGCGAGGGGTGCGGGGGTGTCCATGTCGCGTTCTCCGGTCACATCGCGGTCCGGGCCGACCACAGCTCGGGGAAGACCACCCGGGCCATGCTGCGCTGCAACCACGCCAGACCGGCGGAGCCGCCGCTGCCGACCTTGGCGCCCATTGTCCGCTGTACGGCCTTGATGTGGTGCTGCCGCCAGTCACCGAACTGCTCCGCCACCTCGGTCAGCGCCTCGCCCAGCAGCCGCAGGTGGTTCTCCGGTCCGGCGTCGGCGTAGATCCGCACCCAGGCCGCCTCCACCGCGGGGTGCGGCTCGTGCTCGACGGCCACGTCCCGCTCCAGCAGCTCGGCCGGGAGGTCGTGGCCGTGCCGGGCGAGCAGGGCGAGCACGTCGTCCCAGACGCTCGGCGCGGCCAGGGTGGCGGTCAGTTCGGCGTACACCTCGGTGTGCCGGCGGAACGGCCGGATCAGCGCCGGGTCCCGGAGCCCGAGCAGGAACTCCAGGTGGCGGTACATCGCCGACTGGAAGCCGGAGCCCTCGCCGAGCAGGTTGCGGAACCGGTTGAAGTCGGCCGGGGTCATCCAGCGCAGCCCCTTCCAGGCCGCGTTCAACCCCTCCAGGTGCAGGGCGGCCCGGCGCAGCGGGGCCAGCGCGTCCCAGACCCGGTCGGCGCGCAGCAGCCGCTGGGTCTCCCGCAGCTCGTGGCAGGTGAGCTTGAAGTACAGCTCCATGATCTGGCTGACCACCAGGAACGACATCTCGCCCGGGTCGTCGCTGAGCGGCTCCTGCAACCGGTGCAGGGTGCTGGCCCGGACGTACGCGTCGTAGGGCACCCGCTCGGTGAACTCCAGCGTCGGTTTGCCACCGTTGCGCTGCGCCCGAGCGGCCCGCTGCTGCGGGGTGGTGGGGCGCACCACCGCGGCCGGCGCGGGCGCCGGCAGCTCCGTCTGCTTCACCTGTCGTCTCCTCCGTGAGCCGGGTGGCGACATGATCTCCCGGTCGCAGCGCTGATCGGAATGCCTGTTCAACGGCGCTGCGGCCGGACGACCTGCCGTCGGAAAGGCGGTTCGGGGGTTCCGGTTGGAGAACGTAAGGTCTGCTCATGGACGACATGGACTGGGCGCTGCTGCGCGAACTGCAGGCCGACGCGCGGCTCTCCTTCAGCGAGCTGTCCCGGCGGGTGCACCTGTCACCACCGGCGGTGGCCGAGCGGGTCCGCCGGCTGGAGGAGTCCGGCGTCATCACCGGCTACCACGCGCATGTCGACCTGACCCGGGCGGGGCGCACAGTGGTCGCGCTGATCCGGATGTCCTGCTACGGCGCCCGGTGCATCCTGCACGACCCGGAGGTCGCCGGCTGGCCGGAGATCCTGGAGATCCACCGGATCACCGGCGACGCGTGCAGCATGCTCAAGGTCGCGGCCGGCTCGATCGACGAGTTCGAGGCGGTGATCGACCGGCTCGCCCCGTACGGCCAGCCGTCCAGCACGATGGTGCTCTCCACCCCGCTGGACTGGCATCCGGTCACCCCGCTGCCGCCCGCCGACGGCCCCGCCGCCCGCCGCCGCTGACCGGACCGGTTAGCCCCGCACGCAGGGGGAAAGCACGCCGGGTCGCCCCAGCAGGACCGGTACACCGGTGCCGGGAGGGAGGATCATGCGGGGTCTGCGACCGTACGGAGGCGCGCTCCGCGCCCCGTCGACCATCATCCGACTGCTCGGGGCCTTCGTCCTGATCGGGGCTTTCGTCCTGGTCGGCGCGGTGCCGGCCCGGGCGGGCGAGAACGCCTTCGTCGAGGTGACACCGAACAGCGTGCAGGCGGGCAGCCGGGTGAACATCCGGGCCAGCTGCGACGACGGCAACAACCGGGAGGCCGAGGTGCAGTCGGACGCGTTCGGCCGGGTGGTGCTCCGGCCGGACAACGGCTTCCTGACCGGCAAGGCGACCGTTCCGAGCGGCAAGGAGCCCGGTGAATATCCGGTCAACCTGCGCTGCCAGAACAACAACACCGCCACCACCACGTTGACAGTGCTCGACATGGAACAGCCCACCAAGGGGCCGGCGACCGGGGGCGGGGGCACCTCTGGCGGACGGGGCACCGGCTCGCTGCTGCTGGTCGGCGGCGTCGCCGCGGTCGCCGTGGTGGTCGCCTTCGGGCTGTTCGGCAACCGTCGTCGGACCGGGGCCGGTTCCTGACCGCCACCGCCATGGCCGGTTCTCGCGCGCGTAACCCGCGACCGGATCCGCGCCGGGCGGCCGCCCGGCGGGCGCTGCGGGCGTCCCGCCGGGTGGTGGTGGCCGCCACCGGCCGGCTGCGCCGGGTGGCCGGGCAGGCCTTCACAGCCAGCGTGGCCACGCCCGACCCGGCCGCCCGGCCGCTGCCGCCCCGGCCGCGGCACCGCTGGGCCGCCGGCCGCCGGCTGGCCGACGCCGGGCCCGGGCTGCCGGTGCTGGTGATCGGCACCCTGATGGTGCTGATCATCGCGATGCTCGGGGTGGAGCGGGTCACCGGGATCCACGTCCTGCCCGACCGGTTCACCGCGGGGTTGCGGCCACCGCCGAAGAAGTTCCCGGTGCTGGCGGCCAGCCGACCGGTGGGCATCAGCAGCCAACCGATCGACCTGGCGGCGCCCGTGCACAACGTGGGCATCGCCCCGGACGGCAGCATCGCCGTGCCGGACGCCGCCCGCGCCCAGGAGGCCGGCTGGTACGACCAGGGCCCGACCCCGGGCCAGTACGGACCGGCCGTCATCGTCGGGCACGTCGACACCAACACCGGTCCGGCGGTGTTCCACCAGTTGCGTGAGCTGCGCGCCGGCGATCCGGTCGAGGTCAGCCGCGAGGACGGCTCGGTGGCGGTCTTCGAGGTGAACTCGGTGGAGCGGTTCGACAAGGAGCGGTTGCCGGTGGACGAGGTGTACGGCGACTTCAGCCGCCCCAACCTGCGCCTGATCACCTGTGGCGGACGCTGGATCGGCGGCGAGACCGGTTACGCCGACAACGTGGTGGTCTTCGCCACCCTGGTGCGGGCGCGCACCGGATGAGCGGGATCAGGCCGCCTCGGGCTCGCGCAGGTCGAGCCAGTCGGCCCAGCGCGGATCGGGCGCCCGGTGGCCCAGCACCCGCCAGGCGACGCCTTTCGGGGCGGCCGGCAGTGCGTGCAGCCGCCAGCCCAGCTCGGCCGGGGTCTTGTCGCCCTTGGTGTGGTTGCACTTCGCGCAGGCCGCCACCACGTTCTCCCAGGCGTGCCGGCCACCCCGGCTGCGCGGGAAGACGTGGTCGATGGTCTCCGCCGGCCCCCGGCAGTACGCGCACCGCCAGCCGTCCCGGGCGAAGATCGCCCGGCGGGACAGCCCGACGTGGGTGCGGTAGGGCACCCGGACGAACCGGGTGAGCCGGACGACCGACGGCACCGGTAACGCGTTCCGGGCGCTGTGCAGGACGCCGTCACCGTCGGCGACGCAGACGGCCTTGGCGGAGAGCACGAGGATGGCGGCACGACGGACGGACACGACACACAGCGGCTCGTAGGTGGCGTTGAGGACCAGCGCGCCGGAGCCCACCGTGGGTCGTATGTCAGGCATCGCGCTCACCCTCCCGGTCCAGCGGCCCCCACCTCGCCACCATCGACCGGGATCGGGCACAGCGCTCACCGCGGCCGACGCCGGCCGGATCACCGACATCCGTTGCGCCAATAGTCCCTGATCGGAACCGGGATTGCACGTACTAATCTCTCTTCTGGTACGAGGATCATCCGCGCTGGCCCGGATCACCGTTCCGGCCTGGGCGAACTCTCCACTTGCCCGACAGTGGCCGACGGCCACCACCGGCCTCGGCCGGGCCGGGTCCACGCCTGATGATCTTCGGTTCGCGCTCCCCGGCCGCACCCCTCGGGCCGTTGCGCCGGCATCGCCCGGCGTCCCGCCCGCACTTGACATTGCCACTGTGACAAGGCCTTGACTGGCGGTCGGAGGTGGTCCCCATCGACTCGGCACACAGAGACGTCCAGGACACGCGACTGCTGGACGCGCTGGCCGCTGGCAACTCGTCGACGCGGCTGAAGGCGGCCCTGGCGATCGGTAGCCGGCCCGAGCCCGGTCTCGTCGACGCGCTCGTAGCCCGGTGCGCGGTCGAGCCGGACTTCTTCGTGCGCGACATGCTCACCTGGGCGCTGACCCGGCTCCCGGCGCAGATCACGGTGCCGAAGCTGCGCGCGGAACTCCGCTCCGCGCGGGCCCAGGCCCGTAGCCAGGCGCTGCACACGCTGTCCAAGATCGGAGACCGGAGCGCGTGGCCGGCGATCACGCCGTCCTTGCTGCACGACACCGACGACGAGGTCGCCCGGACCGCGTGGCGGGCGGCCGTCGTCCTGGTGCCCGACGAGGAGAAGGGGGCGCTGGCCGCGGAACTGGCGACGCAGTTCGGCCGCGGTGACCGGCAGGTACGGCTGAGTTTGAGCCGTGCCCTCGCCGCGCTCGGCGACGTGGTCGAGCCGATCCTGCGAACGGCGATGGCCCATCACGATCCGACGGTGCGGGCGCACGCGGGGGCCACCGAACGGCTCCTCCGCGACCCGGACGCCGGATTCGACCTGGCCGTCGACGAAGCGAGACGGGTCGTCGCGCTCGGCCCGCACCGGGAGGAGACCAGCGAGTGCTGATCGGTGAGGTGGCCCGCCGCTCGGGGGTGAGCGCCCGGATGCTCCGGCACTACGACTCCCTCGGGCTGGTACGGCCGACGGGCCGCACCGTGGGTGGCTACCGGGAGTACACGCCCGACGACATCCGGCGGATCTTCTACGTGGCGGGTCTGCGGTCCCTGGGACTGTCGCTGCGTCAGGTCGCACGCACTCTCGACGATCCCGGGTTCACCCCGTCCGCGCTGGTCGGCGACCTCATCCGGAAGACCGAGGAACGACTGAACCGGGAGCACGAGCTGCTCGATCGGCTCCGTACGGTCGATGCGGCCGAGCCCGCCGGCTGGCAGGACGTCGCGCGCATCGTCGATCTTCTGCACGGGCTGGGTTCGCCGAGCGCCGCGCGGCGACAGCAGGCCGTCCTGGCCCCGACCGAGCACGCGGCGGTTCCCGCCGAGCTGTTGGCCACCGCGATCCTCACCGAATCCGATCCGAACGTCGCCGGGGCCCTGCGCTGGGCCCTCGCGCGAGCCGGCGGCGCCGGTGTGGCGAACCTGGCATCCGGCCTGACCTCCGACGACGTCGACGTCCGGCGGCGCGCGGTCCTGGCGCTCGCCGAGCTGCCCGACGACGAGGCGACCGCGACGCTCACCGACGCCCTCGGCGACCCGGACCCGACGATCCGCGGCCATGCCGCGCTCGCTGTGGGAGCACGGGGCGGGACGCGAGCCGTCCCGACGCTCGTCGGCATGGTGGTCGAGGGCCGCAACGATGTCGAGGCGGCCGAGACGCTGGGGACGTTGGCGCGGGACGCGGCGTGGGCAGACCGGATCCTGGGCGCGCTGGCCGACGAGCTCGCCGCACACACCGCGGATTCGACGGTACGGGTGCGCCTGACCCAGGCCCTCGCCGAGCTGCCGGGCACCATGGCGCTGGGCACCCTCCGGCAACTGGCACACGACGACGACCGGCCCGTGGCAATCGTCGCCTCGGCCCTCGTGACGGTATTGGAAGACCGGTCCGACGAGCGGACCCGGGACGCCGCGGCCGGTGGCTCCCACCGCCACGGCTGAGGCGTTCCGGCACGATCGACGCCGTCGCCCGACCGCACCCCGCAACGGTTGCGCACCTGTCGGTGGCCGTGCCGGTGGCCGTGCCGGCGGGCGGATCCGGTCACCCGGATGGTGGGTCGGCGGGGGCGGCCCGCCCGGGGTGCGGTACGAAGACATCGTGCGTACCGTCAGCCTGTTCCTCGCCGAGCCCGCGCCGAGCCCGGACCCGTCGCCGAGCCCGGAGTGCCTGGAGGAGGCGCTCTGCAAGGCGGCCTGGGAGATCACCAACTCGGTGTGGTTCGCCGAGGGCAGTTACTGGATCCTGCTCAAGCCGCTGCGGATCATGCTGATCCTGCTGCTGGCCGTCGCCGCCCGGTGGCTGGTGCACCGGACCATCCGCCGGCTGGTGCGCACCACCACCGCCGCCGGGGTGCCCACCATGCTGCGGCCGCTGCGCGAACGGATCCCCACCGCCGCGGCCGAGCCGGGCGAGTTCGTGCCGGAACGGCGGCGCCAGCGCGCCGAGGCGATCGGGTCGGTGCTGCGCAGCCTGAGCACGGCGTTCATCTTCGGCATCGCGCTGCTGATGGTGCTCAAGGAGTTCAGCTTCGACCTCGCCCCGCTGCTGGCCAGCGCCGGCATCGCCGGGGTGGCGCTCGGCTTCGGCGCGCAGAGTCTGGTCAAGGACCTGATCGCCGGCCTGTTCATGCTCATCGAGGACCAGTACGGCGTGGGCGACACGGTCGACCTGGGCGAGGCGACCGGGGTGGTGGAGGCGGTCGGGCTCCGGGTCACCACCGTCCGGGACGGGCGCGGGGTGCTCTGGTACATCCGCAACGGCGAGATCGTCCGGGTGGGCAACAAGAGCCAGGGCTGGGCCCTGGTCGTGGTCGACCTGCCGATCGGCTTCGCCGGCACCGAGGAGGCCAGCGCGGTGCTGCGTACCGCGGCCGCGTCGGTCGCGGTCGACCCCGAGCTGGCGCCGGAGATCGTGGAGCCGCCCGAGGTGCTCGGCGTGGAGCAGATGACGGTGGAGGGCGCGGTGATCCGGACCGTCGTCAAGACCACCGCGGACGGGCAGTTCGCGGTCGGCCGCGAACTGCGCCGCCGGCTGACCGAGGCGCTGGAGAACTCCGGGATCACCGCGCGGATCGCGGCGGCACGCCTCTACCCGGGAATGCCCGCCGGTGGTCCCGGCGAGACCGGTCAGGGCGGCGCTACCTGACGGTACGAATGACCGGCCAGCGCGGGGGTCGCGGGCCGGCCGGCCCCTCGGGTATCGTCCGTTCGTTCAGTCGGGGATGCGACGATCAAGCCGTTCGCCCTAGCCAGTTGTCAGACGATCGGGCAGAATCCGGTGCACGCGTTCCCCCCGGAACGTGATCACGTCCTCGCTGATCCGTAGATCTGACGATGGTTTCCCGGGCACCTACGCCACGAGCGGCAGCACCCGGGAAACGATGGAGGCGACGGTGTCCGACGAGCGACCCTCTCCGGAAGGGCCGGCCACCTTCCATGAGGTGTTCGCCCAGCGCGAGTATCGGGCGATCTTCGCGGCCAGCGCACTGTCCTGGGTCGGTGACTACATCGCCAAGGCGGCGGTCACCCTCCTGGTCTACCAGGAGACCCGGTCGGTGGCCCTCTCCGCCGCCGCGTTCGCGATCAGCTACCTGCCCTGGCTGGTCGGCGGCCCGCTGCTGTCCACCCTCGCCGAGCGGCACCGCTACCGGCAGGTGATGGTCGCCTGCGACCTGATCCGGATGGCGCTGATGGTGGTCATCGCCATCCCGAACATGCCGGTCAACATGATCCTGGTGCTGCTCTTCGCCGCCACCCTGGCCAATCCGCCGAGCCAGGCCGCGAAGTCCGCGTTGATGCCGCTGGTGCTGACCGGCGACAAGCTGGTCCTCGGGCTCTCCCTGAACGCCAGCACCGGCCAGGCCGCCCAGGTCGTCGGCTACCTGATCGGCGCGTCCGTGGCGGCGTTCAACCCGGCGTTGGCCCTGCTGATCAACGCGGCGACGTTCGCCGTCTCGGCCGCGCTCACCCGCTTCGGCGTCGCCGACCGGCCGCCGGCGATGACCGCCGCGCACCGCAGCCATCTGCTCCGGGAGACCGGCCAGGGGTTCCGGCTCGTGTTCGGCACGCCGGTGCTGCGGGCCATCGCCGTGCTGGTGTTCAGCGCCATGCTCTTCTCGATCGTGCCGGAAGGGCTGGCCGCGGCCTGGGCGAGCGAGCACGGCGCCGGCGGGATGGACACCGGCGTCGCGCAGGCCGTCATCATGGCCGCCAACCCGGTCGGCTTCATCCTCGGCGGGCTGGTGGTCGGGCGGGCGTTCGGGCCCGACCGGCGACTGGCGCTGATGCGGCCCCTCGCGGTGCTCGCCCCGGCGGTGCTGGTGCCCGCCCTGTTCGACCCGCCACCGGCGGTGGTGGCGCTGCTCGCCGGGGCCTGCGGGTTCGCGGTCGCCGGCATGCTGCCGATGGCCAACGGCCTGTTCGTCCGCGCCCTGCCCAGCGGCTTCCGGGCCCGGGCGTTCGGCGTGATGGCCAGCGGGGTGCAGGTGATCCAGGGCGTGGCGGTGCTGGTCACCGGGCTGCTCGCCGAGCGGTTCCCGATCCCGGCCGTGGTCGGCTGGTGGAGTGCGGCGGGGGTCCTGCTGATGGCCCTGGTGGCGCTGCGCTGGCCGAGCCGGTCGAGCGTCGACGCGGCGGTCACCGCGGCGGAACGGGCCGGCGGCGCCGGGGTGGTGCCGGCCGAGGACGCGACCAGGGAGCAGACCGGTGGCGCGCCGGACCGGGGCGAGGGCGCGGCGGACGAGCGGCCGCCGACGCAGGACGGCCCGGGCGGCGGTCCGGTCGCCGGCCGGCCCGGTGAACCGGGGCGACCGCGCCACGCGGTGAGGTGAGTTACACCCGTACCCCGGTCCCTCCCCCGGGGTGCGGCCGCGGGCACCTGGCAGGATGGAACGGTGAATCCCGCTGCTGAGTCCGGCCGTCCCCGGCCGTCGATGACCCTCTTCGAGGCGATCGGCGGTGAGCCCGCCTTCCGCAAGCTGGTCGACGAGTTCTACGCGGGGGTCGCCGACGACCCGCTGCTGCGCCCGATGTATCCGGAGGAGGACCTGGGCCCGGCGGCGGACCGGCTGACGCTGTTCCTGATGCAGTACTGGGGCGGCCCGAACACCTACTCGGCCCAGCGGGGGCACCCGCGGCTGCGGATGCGGCACGCGCCGTTCCGGATCGGCGCCGCCGAGCGGGACGCCTGGCTGCGGCACATGCGCACGGCGGTCGACAGCCTCGACCTGCCGCCGGAACTCGCCACCGCGCTCTGGGACTACCTGGAGCGGGCGGCGTACTTCATGGTCAACGTGATGGAGGACCCGGCCGCCGGGACGCCGTAGCCGTCAGCATGGCGGCGGTGCCGTGCCCGGCGCCCGGTCGACACCGGTGCGGTCGACCGCGGCACGGCGGACCGCGGCACGGCGGACCGCGGGCGGGGCGGGCGACCGGTCTGGCGACGGCTCAGAGCAGGGCGCCCTCGTCGTGCAGCCAGTCGACGAAGCTGGTGGCCACCGCGGCGCCACAGTCGAGCATCTCGACCAGGAGCGCGTCGTGCGTTCCGGCGCCGAACGGCACCTGGAGCTCGGCGTAGATGGGCAGCTGGCCGCGTTCGGTGGGGTCGCCGACGTAGGCCTTGCAGAACCGGCGGGTGTGGTTCCACTCGTTGACCACCCGGTAGGCCCGGTCCGCCCAGTCGGGCGGGACGGTCGCGTGTGGACGCGCCCGCATCACCAGGATCTCGTCCTCCGGGCCTTCGAGGGTGACCAGGACCGCGTGCCGCTCCCACATGGCCAGCAGGTTGCCGTCACCGTCGGCCAGGTAGCGCACGTCGAGCAGGTCGAGCGCCTCGCAGACCCGGCCCAGGGTGACCGGCTCGACCGTGGCCCGCATCTCCGGCATGGCGGGCCGGTCGACGGCCGGGGAGTCGTCCTCCGGCTGCCGGGGGGCCGGTGGCCCGACCCGGACGGTGCCCTCCACTGTGATCCCGCTTCGAGTTTCCGGGTCGCCGCCGTTGGCGGGACCGGGGCGCCATGACCACCACGGCATCGCTCGCGCACCTCACTCCCCAGCGGATCCAGTCGCCTACGGTGCGTTGGATCCGAGGATGGACGGTACCCGGACAGCCGGGTTGAAGCATCCCCCCAACGGGAGCCCCAAACCAGAAGAATGACCGGTGGTCATCCGAACGGATGACCACCGGAGGGTCGTACGGCAAGATCAATGGCCGTCTGCGACCAGGTCGCTCCGTATGGTCCCACCAGGCCGACCCAACGTCCGGCCGTCCGCACCTGGACGGCGGCGGCGTCGGCGGTGCCGGAACCGACTCCCGGGGCGCCCAGGAAGCCCATCCGGACCAGACCCTGGACCAGCCGCTGGTTCACCTCCACCGGTTCGCCCGGCGGGTCGTCCGGGGTCACCACCACCGGCACGTGGTCGAGCAGCGCGTCGCGCAGCGCCCGCTGCCCCACCGCCCGTCCGGCCACGCCGTGCGTGCTGGCGGCGCGCAGCGTGCCCGCCGCCGCCTCGGCGATCCGGCGCAGCTCACCGCCGGGCAGCGTCTCTACCCGGCGGCTCGCCGCCGGCGGCAGCGGCCACCGCCACTGCGCGTCGCGCCGGGCCGGCAACTCCTGCCGCTCCTCGGTGAGCGCCGCGAGCAGAGCGTCCGCGCCGACCGTGACATCGCCCGGCGCCGCGCCGGCCACCGTGCGCACCACCAGCACCCCCCACGGCAGGCGGGCCCAGAGCGCGGTACGCGCCGGCGCGCCGGCCGGCCGGAGCCGGACCAGGGCACCCCGGTCCAGCCGGACCAGCCGGGCCAGGAAGGCGCCCGCGTCGGCGACGTCGGCGATCCCGTGCCCGCCGGCCGCGGTCACGCCGCGCCCCGCGGGGCGTACGTCAGGAGGAACTCACGCTCCTCGGCGCTGATCCGGCGCGGCACCTGCCGGTCGAGGTCGAACGGGACCAGCACCGAGCGGGCCCGGCTGGCCAGCACGTCCCCGTCGTACAGCTCGTAGGCGACGGTGAACGAGGCGGCCCGGATCTCCTCCACCCACAGTTCGATCCGGACCGTCGGCGCCGCCTCCGCGGTGGCCCGGCCGAGCGCGTAGTCGACCGGGCGCAGGTAGTCCACCTCGTGCCGACGGATCACCACGCCGTCGGCGAACGAGCCCACTCCCCACGCCCGGCCGCCGGCGAACATCAACGCCACCCGGGCCTCCTCGTAGAGGGTGAGGAAGCGCGAGTTGTTGACGTGGCCGTACGCGTCCAGGTCGGACCACCGCAGGGTGCAGTGGTAGACGAAGCGGTCGGCCACGTCAGTCGCGGGTCAGCTTGCGGTAGGTCACCCGGTGCGGCCGGGCGGCCTCGGCGCCGAGCCGGTCGATCTTGTTCTTCTCGTACGCCTCGAAGTTGCCCTCGAACCAGAACCACTTCGCCGGGTTCTGGTCGTCGCCCTCCCAGGCCAGGATGTGCGTGGCGACCCGGTCGAGGAACATCCGGTCGTGCGAGATGACCACGGCGCAGCCGGGGAACTCCAGCAGCGCGTTCTCCAGGCTGCCGAGCGTCTCGACGTCGAGGTCGTTGGTCGGCTCGTCGAGCAGGATCACGTTGCCGCCGATCTTCAGCGTCAGCGCCAGGTTGAGCCGGTTGCGCTCGCCGCCGGAGAGCACCTTGGTCGGCTTCTGCTGGTCCGGGCCCTTGAACCCGAACGCCGCGATGTACGCCCGGGAGGGCATCTCGACCTTGCCCACCAGGAGGTGGTCCAGCCCGTCGGAAACGGTCTCCCAGACCGTCCGGTCACCGGCCAGCCCCGCCCGGCTCTGGTCGACGTACGACAGCGAGACGGTGTCGCCGACCTTCACCGAGCCGGAGGTCGGCTCCTCCAGCCCGACGATGGTCTTGAACAGGGTGGTCTTGCCGACGCCGTTCGGGCCGATCACGCCGACGATGCCGTTGCGCGGCAGCGAGAACGACAGGTCGTCGATCAGCACCCGGTCACCGAAGGCCTTGGTGAGGTGGCTGACCTCGATGACCGTGCTGCCCAGGCGCGGGCCCGGCGGGATCTGGATCTCCTCGAAGTCCAGCTTGCGGGTCTTCTCCGCCTCGGTGGCCATCTCCTCGTACCGGTCGAGGCGGGCCTTGGACTTGGTCTGCCGGGCCTTGGCGTTGGAGCGGACCCACTCCAGCTCCTCGCTGAGCCGCTTCTTCATCTTGGCGTCGCGCCGGCCCTCGACCGCCATCCGGGCGGCCTTCTTCTCCAGGTAGGTGGAGTAGTTGCCCTCGTACGGGTACGTCCGGCCGCGGTCCAGCTCCAGGATCCAGTTGGCCACGTTGTCGAGGAAGTACCGGTCGTGGGTGATGGCGATGACGGTGCCGGCGTACTTGGCCAGGTGCTGCTCCAGCCACTGCACGCTCTCCGCGTCCAGGTGGTTGGTGGGCTCGTCGAGCAGCAGCAGGTCGGGCGCCTCCAGCAGCAGCTTGCACAGCGCCACCCGGCGGCGCTCGCCACCGGAGAGCGTGGTGACGTCGGCGTCCGGCGGCGGGCAGCGCAGCGCGTCCATGGCCAGTTCGAGCTTGGAGTCGATGTCCCAGGCGTCGGCGTTGTCCAGCTCCTCCTGGAGCTTGCCCATCTCCTCCATCAGCGCGTCGGAGTAGTCGGTCGCCATCTGCTCGGCGATCTTGTTGAACCGCTCCAGCTTCGCCTTGGTCTCGGCGACCGCCTCCTCGACGTTGCCGAGGACGGTCTTGGCGTCGTTCAGCGGCGGCTCCTGGGCCAGCATGCCCACGGTGTAGCCGGGCATCAGCCGGGCCTCGCCGTTGCTCGGCCGGTCCCAGCCTGCCATGATCTTGAGGAGGCTGGACTTACCGGCGCCGTTCGGACCGACCACACCGATCTTGGCCCCCGGCAGGAAGTTCAGCGTCACGTTGTCGAGCACGACCTTGTCGCCGTGCGCCTTGCGCGCCTTTTCCAGGACGTAGATGAACTGGGCCACGGTGCGGGCTACCTCCGTACGTTGCGACTGGGAGCCGGCGGGCGAGGGCACGGGCTGGTCGTCACCCGCGGCCGCCGGCCGGGGCCGGCCGCACGCACGCCGCTGTCAATCCTGACAGGTACGCGTCGCAACGCCCACATCACCCCGCCCGCGGCGTGCGACGGCCGGTATGTTGACAAGATCACCTCCACGCTTCGGCGGGCGTGGGACGGGTAGGGAACTCCGGCACGGGGCCCCAGACGCCGCAGCTACGCTCAGTACGCTCATCGCGGTTGACCCGTCAGCACCCGGAGGTGGCCGAACGTGACCGTCCGCAGCTCCTTTGTCGTAGTGGCGAACCGCCTGCCGGTCGACGAGGTGAGCACACCCGAGGGACGGCAGTGGCGACGCAGCCCCGGCGGGCTGGTCACCGCCCTGCATCCCGTCCTCGCCGAGCACCAGGGCACCTGGGTCGGCTGGGCCGGCGGCACCGGCGCCGCCCCGGAGCCGTTCGACCTGGAGGGGATCCGGCTGCACCCGGTGCCGCTGAGCGCCGAGGAACTGGAGCGCTACTACGAGGGGCAGTCCAACGCCACGATCTGGCCGCTCTACCACGACGCGGTGGAGACCCCGGCCTACAAGCGGCGCTGGCGGGAGGCGTACCGACTGGTCAACGCCCGGTTCGCGGAGGCCGCGGCGGACGTCGCGGCCGAGGGGGCCACCGTCTGGGTGCAGGACTACCAGCTCCAGCTGGTCCCGGCCATGCTCCGCGAGCTACGGCCGGACCTGCGGATCGGCTTCTTCCTGCACATCCCGTTCCCGCCCATCGAGCTGTTCATGCAGATGCCGTTCCGCACCGAGATCCTGCGCGGCCTGCTCGGCGCCGACCTGGTCGGCTTCCAGCAGCGGCTGGCCGCGCAGAACTTCGTCCGGCTGGCCCGGCACCTGCTCGGGCTCCGCTACGAGGGCCAGATGATCCAGGTCGACGGGCGGCAGGTGAAGGCCGGCGCCTTCCCGATCAGCATCGACACCAAGGAGATGGAGCGGATGGCCGCCGACCCGGCGGTGCAGGCCCGGGCCAAGGAGATCCGCGAGGAGCTGGGCAACCCGAAGACGATCATCCTGGGCGTCGACCGGCTCGACTACACCAAGGGGATCGAGCTGCGGCTCAAGGCCTTCCGCGAGCTGCTGGCTGACGGAAAGTTGACAGTGCCGGAGGCCGTCATGGTGCAGGTGGCCACGCCGAGCCGCGAACGGGTGGAGCACTACCAGGCACTTCGGGTCAAGGTCGAACGTGAAGTTGGTCGGATTAATGGCGAATTCGGCAGGGTCGGCGTGCCGGCAGTGCATTATCTGCATCAGTCGTACAGTCGCAGTGAACTGGCCGCGATGTACGTCGCTGCCGACGTGATGATGGTGACCCCGCTGCGAGACGGAATGAATCTGGTGGCCAAGGAGTACGTCGCATCGCGCGCCGACCAGGGCGGCGCGCTCGTGCTCAGTGAGTTCGCCGGCGCCGCCACCGAGCTGCGCCAGGCGTTTCTGTGCAACCCGCACGACCCGGACGCGGTCAAGGACGCGCTGCTGCGAGCGGTGCACGTGGAGCGGGCCGAGGCCCGCCGGCGGATGCGGACGATGCAACGCCACCTACGCACCCACGACGTGGGGCACTGGGCCAAGTCGTTCCTCACCGAGCTCGGTGTGCCCGAGGCGGAGGCCGCGTGAACACGTCCGTCAGCGACGGAGCGCCCATCGTCACCGGAGTGATGGACGCTGAGCTGCGCACCGCCATCGGCCGGATCGCCCGGGTGCCGCAGCTCCTGATCGCCTGCGACTACGACGGCACGCTGGCGCCGATCGTCGAGGACCCGAGCAAGGCCGTACCGCTGCCCGAGTCGGTGGCGGCGGTGCGCGCCCTCGCGGCGCTGCCGCAGACCACCGTGGCGGTGGTCTCCGGGCGGGCGCTGCGCGACCTGGCCGCGCTCTCCCGGCTGCCCAGCGAGGTCCACCTGGTCGGCAGCCACGGCTCCGAGTTCGACATCGGCTTCGTCGAGCGGCTCTCCCCCGAGCTGATCGCGGTGCGCACCCGGCTGCGCGACGCGCTGCGCGAGATCGCCGCCGCCCACCCGGGCATCCGGCTGGAGCGCAAGCCGGCCAGCGTCGCGGTGCACACCCGCGGGGTGGACCCGCAGGTCGCCGCGGCGGCCATCGAGGCGGTCCGCAGCGGCCCCGCCACCTGGGACGGCGTGACGGTCACCCAGGGCAAGGAGGTCATCGAGCTGTCGGTGGTGGCCACCCACAAGGGCACCGCCGTCGACCAGCTGCGCACCCAGCTCTCCGCCAGCGCCGTGCTCTTCATCGGCGACGACGTCACCGACGAGAACGCCTTCGGCAACCTGCACGGGCCGGACGTCGGCATCAAGATCGGGCCCGGCGACACCCGGGCGCAGTACCGGGTCGCCGAACCGATCGAGGCGGCGCGGGCCCTCGGGCTGCTGCTGGAGACCCGCCGGCACTGGCTCTTCGGCGAGCGGGCGGTGCCGATCGAGCGGCACTCGATGCTGGCCAACGGTCGTACCGTCGCGCTGCTCACCCCGGACGCCAAGGTCACCTGGCTCTGCCACCCCAAGCCGGACTCGGCGGCGATCTTCGCCGACCTGGTCGGCGGCAGCCCGGCCGGCCACTTCAGCGTGGCGCCGGAGCGCGGCGGCATCCCGCTCGGCCAGCGGTACCGCTCCGGCACGATGACCGTGGAGACCCGTTGGTCGGGCCTGACGGTCACCGACTGGCTCGACACGCCGGACAGCGAGACCACCCCGGACGGCCCGGCCATCCTCAGCGGCGACTCGACCCTGATCCGGGTGCTCACCGGCACCGGCCGGGCCCGCCTGGAGTTCGCGCCCCGGCCCGAGTTCGGCCAGGTGGCCGTCCAGCTGCAACCCCTCGGTGACGGCCTGCTGGTGCTCGGCTCCAACGAGCCGGTCGCGCTCTACTCCCCCGGCGTCGAGTGGGAGGTGACCAGCGACGGCGTCTACGAGACCGCCAAGGCGGTGGTCGACCTGCGCGCCGCCGGCGGGCAGGTGGTGCTGGAGATGCGCTTCGGCACGCAGAGCCTGGAACACCACCGGCTGCCGATCCACGAGCGGCAGGCCGCGGCCGAGCAGCCTTGGAAGGACTGGGTGGCCTCGCTGCGGCTGCCGAACACCGCGCGGGATCTGGTCGCCCGCAGCGCACTGACCCTGCGTGCGCTCTGCCACCAGGCGACCGGCTCGATCCTGGCCGCGGCGACCACCTCGCTGCCGGAGGAACTGGGCGGGGTCCGCAACTGGGACTACCGGTACTGCTGGCTGCGCGACGCGGCGCTGACCGCCCGGGCGCTGGTCGACCTCGGTTCGATCGAGGAGGCCGAGGGGCTGCTGCGGTGGATCGACGGCGTGGTCGAGCGCACCGGCGGGCACCCCGAGCGGCTGCACCCGCTCTACACAGTGGACGGCTACGAGCTGGGCGCCGAGGCGGTCATCGACACCCTGCCCGGCTATGCCGGCTCCCGGCCGGTGCGGGTCGGCAACCTCGCCAACCACCAGCTCCAGCTGGACGTCTTCGGCCCGGTGGCCGACCTGATCGCCGCCGTCGCCGACGCCCGCGGCTCGGTGCGCGACGACGAGTGGCGGGTGCTGGAGAACATGGTCGAGGCGGTCCGCCGCCGCTGGCACGAGCCCGACCACGGCATCTGGGAGGCCCGCCTCCCGCCGCGGCACCACATCTTCTCGAAGACGATGTGCTGGATGACCGTCGACCGGGCGCTGCACGTGGTCCGCCAGCACGGCGGCGACGACCGGCCCGAGTGGGTGGAGCTGCGCGACCGGATCGGCGCCAACGTGCTGGAGTACGGCTGGCACGAGCACGCGGAGGCGTACAGCGTCGCGTACGGGGACGAGGACATGGACGCCTCGTCGCTCTGGATCGGCCTGTCCGGCCTGCTCCCCGGCGACGACCCGCGCTTCCTCTCCACGGTGCTCAAGATCGAGGCCGACCTGCGCAGCGGCCCCGTGGTCTACCGGTACCACTGGGACGACGGCCTGCCCGGCCGCGAGGGTGGCTTCCACATCTGCACCGCCTGGCTGGTCGAGGCGTACCTGCGCACCGGCCGGCGGGACGACGCCGAGGAACTGTTCGCCCAGATGATCGACACTGCAGGGCCGACCGGGCTGCTCCCCGAGCAGTACGACCCGCTGGCCGAGCGCGGGCTGGGCAACCACCCGCAGGCCTACAGCCACCTCGGCGTGGTCCGCTGCGCCCTCCTGCTCGACAACATGCTCAAGCAGTAACCCCAAGCACCAACCACGGCGGCCGGAGACCCAGTCTCCGGCCGCCCCCACATGTGCGGGCTACCGACAACGGGCCCAGACGGACCACGCCGACGACCCCCGACCTCAGCCGACGACGACCAGAACCGGGACAGCCATGATCAGTCGAGCGAGGCCGAGGAGAGCACCGGGACGACGTCGCCGACCACCACCACTGCCGGCGGCCGCAGCCCCGCCCCTGCCACGTCCGCCGCCACCGCGGCGAGGGTCGACCGGAGCACCCGCTGGGCGCCGGTGGTGGCCTCCTGCACCACCGCCGCCGGCGTCGCCGCGGGCCGGCCGTGCGCGATCAGCGTCGCGGTGATCTCGGCCAGGTTCTTCAGGCCCATCAGGATCACCAGGGTGCCGCGCAGCCCGGCCAGGTGCTCCCAGCGCACCAGCGAGGCCGGCGAGTCCGGCGCGACGTGCCCGGACACCACGGTGAACTCGTGCGCCACCGCCCGGTGGGTGACCGGGATGCCGGCCACCGCCGGCGCGGCGATCGAGCTGGTCACCCCCGGCACCACGGTCACCGGCACGCCGGCCGCCGCGCAGGCCAGCAGCTCCTCACCGCCCCGCCCGAAGACGTACGGGTCGCCGCCCTTGAGCCGGACCACGAACTTCCCGGCCAGCGCCCGGTCCACCAGGATCCGGTTGATCTCCTCCTGCGCGCGGGCCGGCCCGTACGGGATCTTCGAGGCGTCGACCAGTTCCACGTCGGCGCGCAGTTCGTCGAGGAGCAGCCCGGGGACCAGCCGGTCGGCGACCACCACGTCGGCCGCGGTGAGCAGTCGCCAGCCCTTGACGGTGATCAGCTCCGGGTCGCCCGGCCCGGCACCGACCAGCGCGACCCGGCCGGCCGCGGCACCGGTCGCCGTCCCGACCGGGGCCGGCTCGATCCGGGCGGTGAGCAGGTCCCGCACCGCGTCCCGCACGCTCATCGCCCGGCGCGGGTCGCCGCCGCCGAGCACGGCCACGGTGACCGGGCCGTGCCGGGTCACCGCCGGGGTCCACGCGGTGGCGGCCGCCCGGTCGTCGGCGCGTACGCAGAAGATGCGCCGCTCGGCGGCGGCCGCGCTGACCGACGCGGCGGCGATCGGGTCGTCGACCGCGACCTGGACCAGCCAGGCCCCGTGCAGGTCGTCGGGGGCGAACCGGCGCGGCGCCCAGTGCAGCCGGCCGGCGTCGGCGTGCGCCCGCAGCGCCGGGGTCAGCTCCGGGGCGACCAGCAGGACGTCGGCGCCGGCGTCGAGCAGGGCCGGCACCCGTCGGGTGGCGACGGTCCCCCCGCCCACCACGACCACCCGCCGCCCGGCCAGCCGCAGCCCGAGCGGGTAGGGGTTGCCGCTCATGCCGGCACTCCGCTGCGCTCCGTGCCGCCATGAGGCACTTCCGCGCTGAGTTCGATGGTTCGCTCGCTGCGCTCGCTCATGCCTGGGCCCCGCTCCGCTGCCCGGTGGCGCGCGGCGCCACGCTGCCCAGCGCGCTCACTTCTCGGCCACCCCGGCCGAGTCGAAGGTGGCCACCTCGTGCAGCACCCGGACCGCGCCGGTGACCACCGGCAGCGCGAGCAGCGCGCCGGTGCCCTCGCCCAGGCGCAGCCCGAGGTCGATCAGGGGATCGAGGCCGAGCCGACGCAGCGCGACCGTGGCGCCCGGCTCGGCGGAGCGGTGGCCGGCGACCATCGCCCCGCTGGCGTCCGGCGCGAAGGCGGCGGCGGCGAGCGCGGCGGAGACCGCGATCACCCCGTCCAGCAGTACCGGCGTGCGGCGGGCGGCGGCGCCGAGGATCAGCCCGGCGAGGGCGGCGTGCTCCAGGCCGCCGACGGCGGCCAGCACGCCCAGCGGGTCGGCCGGGTCGGGCCGGTGCCGGCGCAGCGCGTCCCGCACCACGCCGATCTTCCGCTGGTACGTCGGGTCGTCCACACCGGTGCCCCGGCCGGTCGTCTCCGCCGGGTCGACTCCGGTGAACGCGGCGATCAGCGCGGCCGCCGGCGTGGTGTTGCCGATGCCCATGTCACCGGTGAGCAGGATGCCCGCCCCGGCGTCGATCAGTTCGCCGGCCACCCGGATGCCGGTCTCCACCGCGGCCCGGGCCTCCTCCCGGGTGAGCGCGGCGGTCACCGCCAGGTCCCGGGTACCGGCCCGGACGTTCGCCGCCACCAGCCGGGGCGCGCCGGCGTCGCTCGCCGGGGCGGCGGGCACCGGGGTGGCCACTCCGACGTCGACCACGGTGACCGTGGCGCCGGCCTGCCGGGCGAACGCGTTCACCACCGCGCCGCCGGCCAGGAAGTTGCCGATCATCTGGGCGGTGACCTCCTGCGGCCAGGGGGTCACCCCCTGGGCGTGTACGCCGTGATCGCCGGCGAAGATCGCCACCGCGGCCGGCTCCGGCAGCGGCGGCGGGCAGGCCCCGGCCAGGCCGGCGAGGCGTACCGAGAGTTCCTCCAGGGCGCCGAGCGAACCGGCAGGCTTGGTCAGCCGACCCTGCAGTTCCCGGGCGGCGGCCATCGCCGGCTCGTCCAGCGGCCGGATCGCCGCGATCGTGGTCTCCAGCATCATGCCTCCAGGATCTGCGCCAGTACCTCGGTGAACGCGTCGGTGGTGGCCGGGTCGCGGACGGCGATCCGCAGCCAGTCGGGGCCGAGGCCGGGGAAGGTGTCGCCCCGGCGTACCGCCCAGCCGCGCTCGCGCAGGGCGGCCCGTACGGCGGCGGCACCGGGCAGTTGGACCAGCACGAACGCGCTGGCCGGGCGGCCGGCGACGCGTACCCCCGGCAGGGCCGACAGGCGGGCGACCAGGTGGTCGCGGTCGGCCGCGAGCCGGGCGGCGATCGCGCGCTCGGCCTGGACCGCCGCGGGGCCGGCGCAGGCGGCCGCGGCGGCCAGCGCGGGGGTGGAGACCGCCCAGAGCGGCTGCACGGCGGCCAGCCGGTCGAGCAGCGGTGCGGCACCGAGCAGGTAGCCGATGCGCAGCCCGGCCAGTCCCCAGGTCTTGGTGAGGCTGCGCACCACCAGCAGGCCGGGCAGGTCCCGCCGGGCGGCCAGGGACTCCGGCTCGCCGGGTGCGCCGGGCGCGGCGGTGGTGTCGGCGAACGCCTCGTCGACCACCAGCACCCGACCCGGGCGGGCCAGCGCGGCCAGGTCGGCGGCGGGGTGCAGCACCGAGGTCGGGTTGGTGGGGTTGCCGATCATGACGAGGTCGGCGTCCGTGGGCACCCGGGCCGGGTCGAGCCGGAAGCCGTCGGCGGGGTCGAGCAGCACCCGTTCGACCTGGTGGCCGGCGGCCCGGAGTGCGGCCTCCGGTTCGGTGAACTGGGGGTGCACCACCACCGGCCGGCGTACCCCGCGCAGCGCCTGGGCGAGCAGCACGAAGCCCTCGGCCGCGCCGGCGGTGAGCAGCACCTCCGCCGGGGGCCGGCCGTGCCGGGCGGCGACGGCGGCCCGGGCGGGCGCGGGGTCGGGATACCGGGCGAGGTCGGCCAGCGACGCGGTGATCGGCTCGGCCAGCCAGGGCGGCATCGGGGCGCGGCGGACGTTGACGGCGAGGTCGACCAGACCCTCGCCCACCTCCGCGTCGCCGTGGTGGGCGAGGTCGGGTTCGTGGGCGGGGTCGGGCCGGACGCCGGTGGGCGCCCCGATCGGCTGACCGCGCATGACCGCGATCCTGCCGGGAAGGCGGCTCACGGGACAGCGTGTCCCGGCGTAAGACGCGTCACCACTCACGGCGTTCATGAATACTTCTCATGGATGAATCGGAAATGTCATAACTTGGCCGTGTGAGCAACCGACCCCTTGCTGCCGCTGGTCACCTCCTTCCCCTCGTCCGCGCCGGGCTGATCGCCGGCATCGTGATCGCCGCCGTGGCCTATCCGTTGGCCGCCGCCACCGGCATCGGCGCCAAGGTCACCGCGCACGCGCTGGAGCACAAGACCAAGATCCTGACCGTCGCGCTGCCGGCCGAGACGTCGTACCTGTACGCGCCGGACGGCAAGACCGTGCTGACGATGTTCTACGAGGAGTACCGGCAGTACACCAAGCTGGCCGACATGTCGCCGAACATCCAGCAGGCGATCGTCGCGGCCGAGGACTCGCGGTTCTACCAGCACCACGGCGTCGACCCGAAGGGCGTCGCCCGCGCCTTCGTGGCCAACGCCCGCTCCAGCGGCGTCTCCCAGGGCGCCTCCACGCTGACGATGCAGTACGTCCGGATGGCGCTGCGGGACAGCGCGAAGACCCCGAAGGAGGTCCAGGAGGCCACCCAGCAGACCAGCCTGCGCAAGGTCCGCGAGATGCGGATGGCGCTCGACCTGGAGAAGGAGCTGAGCAAGGAGGAGATCCTGGAGCGCTACCTGAACTCGGCGTACTTCGGCCACCGGGCCTACGGCATCTACGCGGCCAGCGAGATCTTCTTCTCCAAGACCCCGAAGGACCTCACCCCGGTCGAGGCGGCCACCCTCGCCGGCCTGGTCAAGTCCCCGTCCGAGTACGACCCGGCCAGCTCGGACCAGAAGGACGCCACCGCCCGGCGCAACTACGTGCTGGACCGGATGGCCCAGCTCGGCTACCTCTCCGCCAACGACGCGGCGCGGGCCAAGAGCGAGCCGATCCGGCTCAAGCTGAGCTACCCGCCGAACGACTGCGCCTCGATCCCGGAGAAGTGGAACAGCTGGGGCTTCGCCTGCGACTACCTGAAGAACTGGTGGAGCGCGCAGCCCGCGTTCGGGGACAACCGGCTGGAGCGGATGGACAAGCTGCGCCGGGGCGGCTACCGGATCGTGCTGAGCCTGGACCCGAAGATCCAGGAGGCGGCCGAGAAGAACGTCGGCGCGAAGGAGGGCACCGGCAGTCCGTTCGCCAACGGCATAGTGGTCTCCGAGCCGGGCACCGGGCGGGTGAAGGCGATGGCGGTGAACCGGACCTACTCGCTGGACCTGGCCGAGAATCCGCCCAGCTCCAACCCGGAGGCCAGCCCGACGACGAAGGCGAACTACCCGAACACGGTGGCGCCCCTGCTGGGCGGCGGCAGCCTGCCGGGCTACCAGGCCGGATCGACGTTCAAGATGTTCCCGATGCTGGCCGCGCTCAACGCGGGAATGCCGCTGTCCACCTCGTTCAACGCCCCCTACCGCTACCGCTCCGAGGTCTACGACGGCTGGGCGCCGTCCAACGCCAGCGGCGCGATGTCCGGTAACCAGACCATGTGGTCCGGCTTCGGCAAGTCGGTGAACACGTACTTCGTCTGGCTGGAGGAGCAGGTCGGCGCGGACAAGGCGGTCCGCCTCGCCGAGCAGCTCGGGCTGCGCTGGCGCACCGACGTGGACCGGGAACACGCCTCCCCGAGCAAGGCGCCGAAGTGGGGTGCGTTCACCCTGGGCGTCTCCGACGCCACCCCGCTGGAGATGGCCAACGCGTACGCGGCCATCGCCGCGGACGGGCGGTACTGCGAGGCGATCCCGGTGCAGTCGATCCACAACCGGGACGGCACGCCGACCACCTACCGGACCGCCGGCGGGATCGAGCGCGAGGTCGCCAAGCCACGCTGCCGGCAGGTGGTGAGCGCGGACGCGGCCCGGGCCGCCACCGACGCCGCCCGCTGCCCCACCGGGGACACCCCGGCGCGCGGAAGCTGCGGCGGCTGGTCGACGGCGGACAGCGTACGGGGCACGGTCGGGCGTCCGGTCGCCGGCAAGACGGGTACCACGGACAGCACCCGGTCCGCCTGGTTCGTCGGCTACACCCCGGAGCTGGCGGCGGCGAGCTTCATCTCCGACCCGGACAACCCGTTCAACGCGGTCGGCGACGGCCAGTCCCAGATCCCGATCGCCGCGGTCGCGGAGACCCTCCGCGACGCCCTCAAGGGCAAGCCCACCCGCCAGTTCACCCCACCCTCCGACCGCATGGTCGGCTGACCAGCCTCGGCTCGGGTGGTCCGGGGGATCGGGTCCGCGACCGCCCGACCCCCTCGACCACTGCGACGGCGCCGGCCCGCCCGGCCCCTCGGCCACGGCGACGGCGGTCGGCCCGGCGGCGGGTCAGTGTCAGTGAAGGTCGGCGGTCACGAAGGACCAGACCTCCAGGTCGACCCGGCCGCCACGGGCGTAGCCGGCGTTGCGGAGCAGGCCCTCGTAGCTGAACCCGGCCTTCTCGGCCACCCGGCGCGACGCCAGGTTGCCCGGCGCCACCCGCAGCTCGACGCGCTGGAAGCCGTGCTCCAGGATCAGCGCGATGGCCAGCGCGTCGACCGCCTCGGCGGCCAGCCCGAAGCCGCGGGCGTGCGGCGCGATCGCGTAGGAGACCTCGGTGCACCGGGCACCCCAGTCGGTGCGCCGGGTCCAGAGGCAGCCCACCACCCGGTCGTCCTCCCGGCGGACCACCCCGTAGTGGTCGCCGTCGCCGGCGTCCCGCCGCTGCCGGGCCAGGTCGGTGCACCAGGCGTGGCCGTCGATCTGCCCGGTGGCATCGGCCAGCGGCAGCCAGCGCTGGGTCTGCTTGTCGGCGAAGACCTCCTCGGCCGCCGGCGCGTCCGCGGCCACCAGCGGGCGCACCTCGGTGCGCGGGGTGGAGACGGTCAGCGCCGGGAACCGGCGGACCGCCACCTGACCGATCACGCCGGCACTCCGCCGGGCCGCGCCTCCTCGACCGCCGGCTCCGCCGCCGCGGCGGCCACCAGCCGGGCGGCGATCTCCCGGTCCGCGGCCCAGTGCACCACCAGCTGCGAGGCGTGCACGCCCCGCCAGACGAAGCCCTCCGGCGCGCCGCCCGACCAGCTCCAGACCGGGCGCTGCCCGGCCCGCGGGGTGAGCACCGCCCGGTGCGCCTTGTGCCCGGCCAGCACGGCGCCGGCCGGCGCGACGACGGTGCCGGTCAACGCGGTCGCCTCCCGGTAGCCGACCACCATGCCCTCCCGGCTCGCGCCGACCGCGTCGAGCACCCCGCACATCGGCAGCCCGTCCAGCTCCCGGGCCAGCCAGAGCAGGCCGGCGCCCTCGGCGACCACCGGTCGCCCGGTGCGGGCCAGCTCGGCGACCGCTATGCAGAGCCGGCGGTTGGCGGAGAGCTGCTCGGCGTACGACTCGGGCAGGCCGCCGCCGACGACCAGCGCCCGGCTGCCGGCCGGCAACGCCTCGTCGCGCAACGGATCGACGGTGACCACCTCCGCCCCGGCCGCCCGCAGCAGCTCGGCGGTCTCGGCGTGGCTGTAGCTGCCGCCCGGTCCGCCAGCCAGCGCCACCACCGGGCGCTCCCCCGCCGGCGGCTCCCCGCCCGGGCTCGGCGACCAGGGCTCGGCGGGCAGCGGCGGGGCGGAGCGGGCCAGCCCGAGCAGCCGGTCCAGGTCGACGGTGGCGGCGACCGCCTCGCCGAGCCGGCGCACCGCCCGGGTGGCCTCACCGGAGCCGGCGAGCGCGGGAACGGCGCCCAACCGGCGCGCCGGCAGCACCGGCGGCAGGTCCTGGCGGCGCAGCACGCCGTAGACGGGCACGCCGATGTCGTCGAGCGCCTCGCGCAGCAGCGCCTCGTGCCGGGCCGAGGCGACCCGGTTGAGGATCACCCCACCCAGCCAGATCTGCTCGTCGTACGACCGGAAGCCGTGCACCAGCGCGGCCACCGACTGCCCGATGGCGGCCACGTCGACCACCAGCACGACCGGGCTGCGCAGCGCGATCGCGACGGCCGCCGTCGACTCGGTCTCGGGACGGCCGGCGAGGCTGTCGTAGAGGCCCATGCTGCCCTGCACCAGGGCGAGTGTGGCCCCGGCGGCGCCGTGCCCGAGCAGGGGGGCGATCCGGTCCGCGCCGACCAGCCGGGGATCCAGGTTGCGCCCGGGCCGCCCGGCGGCGAGCCCGAGGTAGGCCGCGTCGACCTGGTCGGGGCCGATCTTGAACCCGGCGACGTGGTCGCCCCGGTCGGCGAGCGCGGCGAGCAACCCGATCGCCAGCGCGTTCTTGCCGTGCCCGGAGGACGGCGCGCTGAGCACCAGGCGCGGCACGACGGTCATCATCGACTCCCTCGCGGCTGCGGGTACGCGGCCACGGACCGCAGCCGCGGTCCGCCCGCGTGACGATAGCCGAACCCGCCGCCGGGCGAACGCCGGCGACCGGGCGGGTCGCGGTCGCCGGCCGCACCAGCGGCACCCGGTCCGGCACAGTGGCCCGGGTCATACGGGTAGCCTCGTGGTCGTGTACCGGTTCCTGCTGACGCCGCGCTGGCTGGGCATCCTCGCGCTGACCCTGGTCGCCGCGACGGTGATGGTGCTGCTCGGCAACTGGCAGCTGGACCGCTACCGGGGTCGCACCGAGGTCAACGAGCGGATCGACGCCGGCCTGCGGATGGCCCCGGTGCCGCTGCGGGAGGCGGTGCCCGCGCCGACCGGTGGCAGCGGCACGGCCGGCCCCCCGCCGGCCGAGGAGAAGGTGTGGAGCCGGGTCACCGTGACCGGCCGGTACGACACCGCGAACGTGGTCCTGGTCCGCGGCCGGACGGCGGAGCGGAACGTCGGCTTCGAGGTGCTCACGCCGCTGGTGCTGGCCGACGGCACGGCGGTGCTGGTCGACCGGGGCTGGATCCCGCCGGCGCCGGGTGGCGCCACCGCCCAGCCGCAGGTGCCGGACGCCCCGACCGGCGAGGTCACCGTGGTGGGCCGGGTGCACGAGAGCGAGAGCGGCTCGGTCGCGGTGTCCCGGCGCGAGGGCCGGCTGGAGACCCGGCGGATCGGCGTCCCCCAGCTCGCCCGTGAGCTGCCCTACCCGGTGCACGGGGCGTACCTGCTGCTGGACGAGCAGACGCCGGCGGCCGATCCGGCCTTCGTCGCGGTGTCGGTCGGGCACGCCAACAACTGGCAGAACTTCGGCTACGTCGTGCAGTGGTGGCTGTTCGCCGGGATGACGCTGGTCGGCTACGTCTGGGTGGCCCGCCGGGAGGCCCGCCGGCTGTCGGGGGCGACGCCGCAGGGGCCGGTCGACCGGGCCGCCGAGCCCGCCCCGAGCACCCCGGCCTGACCCTGCCGGCGCGCTGCTCAGCGCTCCGGCGGGACGCTCGCCGCCGGCCGCGGGCGCGCCCGCGACGGCTGGGCGGTGTGGTCAGCCGGTGGGGCGGCCGGCGTGGATGGCGCGTACCGCGTCGATGGTGTCGGCCTCGGCGGCGGTCTTGTCGTCGCGGTAGCGCACCACCCGGGCGAAACGCAGGGCCATCCCGCCCGGATAGCGGGAGCTGGTCTGCACCCCGTCGAAGGCGATCTCCACCACCTGCTCGGGGCGGACCCGCACCACCCAGTCGCCCTTCTCCACCGCGAGGTCGAGGAAGCGCTCGGTCTGCCAGCGCAGCAACTCGTCGGTGAGCCCCTTGAACGTCTTGCCGAGCATCACGAACTCGCCGGTGCGCGGGTCGCGGGCGCCGAGGTGCAGGTTCGACAGCCAGCCGGTACGCCGGCCACTGCCCCACTCCACCGCGAGCACCACCAGGTCGAGGGTGTGCCGGGGCTTCACCTTCACCCAGGCGGCGCCACGGCGGCCCGCGTCGTAGGGCGCCTCGGGCGACTTGACCACGACGCCCTCCTGGCCGGCGTCGACCGCCGCGGCGAACGCCACGCCGGCCTGCTCCGGCCCGTCCACCTCCATCCGCCCGACCAGCAGCGAGGCGTCGACCGCGCCGGCCAGCGCGGCCCAGCGGTCCCGGCCGGGCAGGTCGATCAGATCCGCGCCGTCGAGGTGCAGCAGGTCGAAGAAGTACGGCGTGAGCACCGGCTGGCCGGTGGTCTCGGCGGCGGCGAGCACCGCCGGGGCGACCGGGGCGCGGCCGGTGGTGCTCGGGGTGGTGCGCCGGGCCGCCCGGCTGGCGGTCTCCTGGAACGGCAGCGGCCGCCCGGTCGCGTCCAGCCCGATGGCCTCGCCGTCGAGCACCAGTTCGCGGGCGGGCAGCGCGCGTACGGCGGCGACCACCTCGGGCACCCGCGTGGTGATGTCGTCGAGGCTGCGGGTGAAGACGGCGATCTCCGACCCGGAGCGGTGCACCTGGATCCGGATGCCGTCGAGCTTGACGTCGACCACGGCCGGGGTGCCGGTGGCGGCGAGCGCCTCGTCGACCGAGGGGGCGCTCTGGGCCAGCATCGGCGCCAGTGGGCGCCCGACCCGCAGACCGAAGGTGGCCAGCGCGGCGGCGCCGCCGGTGAGCGCGGCCACCGCCACGGCCCGCAGGTCACCGGCGAGCAGCAGGGCCCGGCGAACGGCGGTGAGCGGCACGCCGGCCGCCTTGGCCACGGCGTCGGCGAGCAGCCCCGCCTGGGCGCCCTGCCGCAGCTCGCCGCTGAACAGCGCGGTGAGAAGGCGCTGCTCGTCGGCGGTGGCAGCGCCGAAAAGCGCCCCGAGCAGCGCCCGGCGGCGGGCCTGCGAACCGGGGCCGTGCACCGCGGCGATCTCGTCGATCGCCGCGTCGACAGCGGTCACCGTCAGCGTGGGCTGCTCGGCGGCCGGCGGCAGGTCGCGCAGGCTCGCCCAGCCCACCCCGGTCTGCCGCTGGCGCAGCTCGCCGGCGAGCCAGCCGGCGCCGGCCGCGATCTCCGCCGGGTCGAGCCGGCGCAGCGCCTCGGCGAGCAGCTCCACCTTGGCGCGCCGGCCGCTGGTGGCGCCGACGGCGGCGGAGGTGGCTGCCAGGTCGATGAACCGCACGGGTTCATCCTGCCAGCCACCCCCGACACCAGCGCGGCATCGCCGTGCCCGGGCCGGCGCGGCCCCCAGGACCAACCGCCCCGCCGGCCGGGACACCCGCCGCGCGAACCGGGATGCCGGTCAGGCCGAGACGGGTTCCTCGATGCGCAGGCCGCGGGCGCGGACCTCGTCGGCGACCCGGGAGAGCACCGCGTCCAGCGCGACCAGGGCGGCGGACAGCTCACCGAGCTGTTCCTTGAGCGTGTCCTCGGGCCACGCGGAGACGTCGACGTCCCCCAGAGCGCTGACGGCGGCCCCCAGCCGGGCCATCACCTCGTTCGTACTCATGTTCGAAAGGCTATAACAGCCCCGCGCCCGACACACCGCAAACTCCGACATCGATCGGGAAGTTACGGTTCCGACGCCTACCGGCCCTTCGCCGCCTCGGCCACCTTGGCCAGCAGCAGCGTCTCGGCCAGGCAGACCCGGGCGAACTCGCCCAGGTGCAGGCTCTCGTTCGGGCCGTGCGCCCGGGCGTGCGGGTCCTCCACGCCGGTCACCAGGATCGCGGCCTGCGGGAACATCTCCTGGAAGGTGGCGATGAACGGGATCGAGCCGCCGACGCCGATGTCCACCGGGTCGGTGCCGTCCCAGGCGGTGCGGAAGGCGGATCGGGCCGCGTCGAACATCGGGCCGGCGGCGTCGATGACGCACGGGAAGCCGTCGTGCTCGAAGGTGACCTCCACCCGCGCCCCCCACGGCACGTGCTTCTCCAGGTGGGCGCGCAGCGCCGCGTACGCCCGCTTGGGGTCGTCGCCCGGCGCGAGCCGGATGCTGAGCTTGGCCTTGGCCGCCGGCACCAGGGCGTTCGGCGCCTCGCCGGTGGCCGGGGCGTCGATGCCCAGCACGGCCAGGGCCGGCTTGGTCCAGAGCCGGTCGGTGATCCGGCCGGTGCCGATGAACGACACGCCCTCGATCATCCCGGCCTCGGCGCGGAACCGGTCCTCCGGGTAGTCGACGGTGGCGCCGTCCCGCCCGACCAGGCCCTCCACGGCAACGTCGCCGGCGTCGGTGTGCAGGGTGGCCAGCAGCCGCACCAGGGTGGTGAGCGCGTCCGGCACCGCGCCGCCGAACATCCCGCTGTGCACCGCGTGGTCGAGCGTGCGCACCTCGACGAAGCAGTTCACGATGCCGCGCAGCGAGGTGGTCAGCGCCGGCACGCCGATGTCCCAGTTGCCGGAGTCGGCGATCACGATCACGTCCGAGGTGATCTCGTCACGGTGCTCGGCGAGCAGCCGCTCCAGCGAGTCGGAGCCGTACTCCTCCTCGCCCTCGATGAAGAGCACCACGCCGACCGGGAGGGCGTCGCCGAAGGCGCGCAGCGCGGCCACGTGCGCCATGATGCCGGCCTTGTCGTCGGCGGCACCCCGGCCGTAGAGGCGGCCGTCCCGCTCCACCGGCTCGAACGGGTCGGACTCCCACAGCGACAGGTCGCCGACCGGCTGCACGTCGTGGTGGGCGTAGAGCAGCACCGTCGGCGCGCCGGGCGGGGCCGCCTTCTTACCGATCACGGCCGGTTGCCCGCCGGAGCGCACGATCTTCACGTCGAGGCCGCAGCCGCGCAGCAGCTCGGCCACCGCCTCGGCGGAACGCTCGACGTGCGAGTGGTCGAAACCCTCGAACGCGATGCCGGGGATGCGCACGAGGCGCTCCAGGTCGGCGCGGACGCCGGGCAGTTCCCGCTCGACGGCGGCCCGCAGGTCGGACTCGGACATGGTCGGTGTGGTCATGACCGGCATCGTATGCCGGCCTTACCTGGCGGCACCGCCCGAGGCGGCAGGGACGCTGGTCAGGGCAACCGCAGGTAGTAGCGGTCGGCGTCGTGCGGCAGCCTCGGCGCCCCGTCGACCACCACGTCGGCCCGCGCCCGGGTGCGGTCGGCGGCGAAGTGCGCCCGCTCGCCGGCGTGCCAGCGGCGCAACTCCGGCAGGATCTGCGCGCCGTCCCGCTCGACCGCCCGGGCCAGCCGCAGCGGCGCCGGGGCGGTGACGAAGACGGCGAGCGTGAGGTCCGGCCGCGCCGCGGCCCGGGCCGCGCTCACCCCCTCGACGAGCAGCACCGGCGTCACCGGCACCGGCACCGGACGCGGCAGGAAGCGCTGCCGCACCCAGCTGTACCGCTGGTAGGCGCCCGGCCGGCCGGCACGCAGCGGCGCCAGCACGCACGCCTCCAGGCGGGTCCAGAAGGTGAGCTGGTCGGCCCAGCCGTCGAGCAGGTCGTCGGTGTGCACCACGGGCGGCCGCCGGCCGCCGGGCAGCCCGGCGAGCGCGTCCGCGAGGCGCGCCGCGAAGACGCTCTTGCCCGCGCCGCTGGGCCCGTCGACCGCCACCAGCCGGGTCCGCCCCAACCGCGCCGGCGCGGCCAGCACGCGGCGGGCCAGTTGGGCGTACGCCTCGACCACGACCACCGCCACCCGCCGACGGTAGCCGGCCCACCCGGCCGTCGGGGCGGGCCGGTACCCACGGGTGCCGGCGTCCGGCGCGCCCCGGCCGGCGCGTACGCGTGCGGTCGCCCGTTCGGGCGGTCGTGGCACGGACCGGGGCCGTTCCCCGGCCGGACACCGGGACGGGACGGGATGATCGGCTGGTGTCCCACAGCGTGATGAGTCCGGGCGTCGACGCCCTGCTGGAACAGGCCCGCGCCGGGGTACGCCGGCTGACCCCGCACCAGACCGTCGAGGCGGTCCGCACCGGGTCGTTGCTGATCGACACCCGCACCGAACGGCAGCGGCAGGAGCAGGGCGAACTGCCCGGCGCCATCGTCATCGACCGCACCGTGCTGGAATGGCGGCTGGACCCGGCCAGTGCCTGGCGGATCCCCGAGGCCACCGGCTACGACCTGCGGATCGTGCTGGCCTGCCGACACGGCTACAGCTCCAGCCTGGCGGTGGCGAGCCTGCGGGCGTTGGGGCTGCACCGGGCCACCGACATGATCGGCGGGGTGCAGGCGTGGCTGGCCGCCGGGCTGCCGCTGTCCGACCGCCCGGCTGACGTCCGCTACTGACCGGGCGCCGGTGCGGCCCGCGGGGACGTGGACCGGATCGGCTGGGCGAGCCACCCGGGCCGCGCGTCGCCGGGCGGGATCCAGGCGCCCGGCTCGCCCTGCTGCGGAGCAGCCCCGCCACGCCGCCGGGTGGTGTCAGTCGTCCACCGGGTTCCCGGCGGGCGCGACCCGGGCCAGCCAGGCCGCCGCGTCGGCGGGGCCGAGTTCCCCGTCCACCGTCAGCGAGCCGGGCACCGTCGGGTACCGGCGGACGTTCTCCCAGCTGCGGGTGTAGGACGGCGGGTCGAGCACGACGACCCGGACCCCGTCCAGCAGCGGGATGTCGGCCGGAAGTCCCTCGTTCCAGATCCACCCGCCGTGGCCGTCCACCAGGTTGAAACTGCCGGTGACCATGCCGCCGAACCGCTCCGGCGGCGCGTCGGTGGCGACCGCGACCCACGCCGGGTCGACGGTGAGCCCGGCGATCCGGCCCGGTTGCGCCAGCGCTCCGGCCAGCAGGGTGTGCAGCTGGAAGTTGTCGCCCACGCCGTCGACGGTGACCCACCAGCCCCGGCGGGTCTCCCGGTGCAGGACGAGCAACCGCTCGGCGTCGAGCAGTCGCAGCAGCCCGAGCATGCAGTCCAGGTCACCGCGGACGTCGGCCAGCCCGCTGCCCAGCTCACGCAGCCGCGCCCGGTGCGGGAACGTCTCCCGTAGGGCCGTCGAGTGCTGCAGCAGCGTCGTCGCCGGCATCGCCCAGTTGCCGGCCGAGAGCCAGCCCAGCGCCGCCCGGAGGGCGCCGTCCTCGTCGCCGCCGGCCGCGGTCATCGCCGCGGTCGCCGGCTCCAGCGCGGTGGGGTCACCCGGTTCGGGCAGTTCCTCGTCGGGGTGGACCCGTTCCCAGGCGGCCCGGAACCGCTCGGCCTCGGTGAGCGCGTCCAGCAGCCCCTCGGCGACGGCGGGGACCAGCGGGTCCGGCCCGGCGCCCAGCTCCACCAGCGCGCCGCAGAGCACCGCGAACTGCCCGCCCGCGCTGATTCCCAGCTCGGGCAGGAGCGCGACGCAGCGGGACAGCGCCTCGTCCAGCTCGGCGGGCGGGGCCTGCTGGGCGGCCTCCCACAACCGCGGCACGGCTTCGGTCATCCGGGCGCTGTCGTGCCCCCGCACGGCCGCCTCCACCTCGGCGCAGCGATCAGTCAACTTTCCGGAACTATTCAAGAACACCGGCGCACTCTAGCGATCCCGCCGCCCGCACGGTGTCCCGCTGGCGTCCGCGCCGGCCGTCGTCGGCCGCCCGTTGCTTCGCAGGCCACCGCCGGTTCCGCCACCGGCCGGAACGACAGGTCAGTGCTCGCCACGGGCCGGAGCACCGCCGCTGGCCGTCTTCCGGAGGCATTCCGGAGGTCTGCCTGAGGTCTGCCTGACGCTGCACGCCGGCCGGTGCTGGTCTGGGTCCGCGCTGGTCTGGGTCCGCGCTGGTCTGGGTCCGCGCGACGCCTGCCCCGGCGGCCGAACGGCCGGACGGCCGGTCAGTGGCCGGCGCCGGGCGGGGCGCCGGGCGGGATGAAGGGCAGGCCGGGCGGCGGCCCGGTCTCGACGAGTCGCCAGAGGGCGTCGGTGTCCAGGTGCTCCTCGACCAGGTCGCCGAGCAGGTCCAGGGACCGTTCCCGGGCGGCGGCGAACGAGGTGTCCGGCGCGACCCGGAAGCCGTGCCGGCCGGCCATCCGGGCGGCCTCGGTGAGGAACCGCCGGCGGAACTCGTCGGACTCGAACGCGCCGTGCCAGTGGGTGCCGTGCACGGTACCGGCGACGGCACCCTCCGCGGTGCCGTCCGCGTAGCTGAGCAGCGGGGTCAGGCCGGGTTCGGTCGATGAGACGTAGCCGTGGTGGATCTCGTAGCCGCGCACCGGCACGTCCGGGCCGGCCGTGCCGGCGGACTGCCGGACGGTCTTGCGCGGGTCGAAGGTGATCTCGACGGGCAGCAGGCCGAGGCCGGGCACGCTGCCCCGCCGGCTCTCCACCGGGTCGTGGATCGCCCGGGCCAGCATCTGGAAGCCGCCGCAGATGCCGAGCAGCGGCTTTCCCGCCGCCACGTGCGCCAGCACGGCGTCGGCGAGCCCGGTCTCCCGCAGCCAGGCCAGGTCGGCCACTGTCGACTTCGAGCCGGGCAGCACGACCAGGTCGGCGGCGGCCAGTTCGGCCGGTTCAACGGTGAGCCGGACCCGTACGCCCGGCTCGGTGGCGAGCGCCTCCACGTCGGTGGCGTTGCTGATCCGGGGCAGCCGGACCACTGCCACGTCGAGCCAGTCGGTGCCGTGCGGGGCGGCCGGCCGGCCGAGCATCCGGCCGTAGGCGAGCGAGTCCTCCGCGTCCAGCCACAGGTCCAGCGACCAGGGCAGCACCCCGTACGTCGGGCGGCCGGTGACCCGGTGCAGCATGTCCAGCCCGGGCTGGAGCAGCCCGCGGTCGCCCCGGAACTTGTTGATCACGAAGCCGGCGATCAGCGCCTGGTCGGCCGGATCGAGCAGGGCGACGGTGCCGAACATCGAGGCGAAGACGCCACCCCGGTCGATGTCGCCGACCACGATGGTGGGGAGCCCGGCGTGCCGGGCCAGCCCCATGTTGACGTAGTCGCCGGCACGCAGGTTGATCTCGGCCGGGCTGCCGGCGCCCTCGCAGATCACCACGTCGTAGGCGGTGCGCAGCTCGGCGAGCGCCGCGTACGCCGTCTCGGCGAGCCGGGGGCGCAACTGGCGGAAGTTGCCGGCGGTGACCGTGTCCACCGCCTGGCCGAGCAGCACCACCTGACTGGCCAGGTCGCTGCCGGGCTTGAGCAGCACCGGGTTGAACCGCAGGTCGGGGGCGAGACCGCAGGCGGCGGCCTGCATCGCCTGCGCCCGGCCGATCTCGCCGCCCTGGCCGTCCGCCCCGACCACCACTGCCGAGTTGTTGGACATGTTCTGCGCCTTGAACGGCGCCACCTTGACACCGCGGCGGTGCAGCCACCGGCAGATGCCCGCGGTGAGCACGCTCTTGCCGGCGTCCGAGGTGGTGCCGGCGACCAGCAGCCCTCCGCTCACCGCGCGCTCCCCCGCCCGCCGAGCACCCGGCGCCCTGCGGCGGTCACCAGCCGGCCCACGGTCAGCGGGTACGCGGCGGCCAGCCCCAGCGCGGCCAACCCGACCGCGCCGGAGATCCGGGCCGCCCGCCTCAGGTGCCGGGCCTCCGGTCGGGGACCGTCACCGAGGAACGGGCGCACCTCCGAACGCCCGAAGTAGACGTTGCGCCCACCCAGCCGTACGCCGAGCGCCCCGGCCATCGCCGCCTCGCACTGCCCGGCGTTCGGGCTCGGGTGGTCGTTGCGGTCCCGCCGCCAGACCCGCCAGGCCCGGTCCCGATCGCCGCGCCCGACCGGTGCCAGCGCGACGGTGAGCAGCCCGGTCACCCGGGCGGGCACCAGGTTGAGCAGGTCGTCGAGGCGGGCGGCCGGGGTGCCGAACCGGGCGTACCGCGGCGAGCGGTGGCCGACCATCGCGTCGAGGGTGTTCGCCGCGCGGTAGCCGAGCAGGCCGGGCAGCCCGGCGACCGCGCCCCACAGCAGCGGGGCGACGACCGCGTCGGAGGTGTTCTCGGCCACCGACTCGACAGTGGCGCGGGCCAGTTCCGGCTCGTCGAGCGCGGACGGGTCCCGCCCGCAGAGGTTGCCGAGCCGCTGCCGGGCCGCCGGCAGGTCACCGTCGCGCAGCGCCCGGCCCATCACGGTGGCCTCGGTGCGCAGGGTGCGCCCGCCGAGCACGGTCCAGGTGCCGGCGGCGACCAGCACCGCCCGGGCCACCGGCCGGCGTCGGGTGGCGATCGTGGCGGCCGCGCCGAGCAGCACCGGCATGCCGACCGCCATCGCCGTGAACGCGCCGCCGGCCGGCCGGTCCGGTCGGTACACCCGCCGTTCCAGGGCACCCGCCGCGCGGCCGAAACCCGCCACCGGGTGCCACCGCCGCGGGTCACCGAGGAGCGTGTCCAGGGCGTACCCCGCGGCCAGTCCCACCGCGTTCGCCACCGGCGCAGCCTGCCGCACCCGTCACCACCTCCGGCCGGCCAGCCTAGACCAGCCCCACGCTCCCACCCTCGCCCCGCGCACCCGCCCGGCACGCTCCCCGCCGCACGGGACATCCCGTGCTCGGGCCGGCCGGGCCCAGGACGGCCGGGTTTGGGA
>NZ_QGSW01000251.1:0-14259 GCF_003176715.1 Micromonospora sp. S4605 | reverse complement strand
ATGGTGTCGTCGATCTTCACGTACAGTGCGGTCAAGAGGGTGTCCAGGTCTTGCGTCACAACATGATCCTGGATGCCCTCTCTTCATACCCAGACATCGACCCCTGACATCGGAACTACTCGTCTAGTACGCCCGCTGGTCCGCCACTACGTCGAGATGGTCGTCGCGATGACCGTCGGCATGATGGTGATCGGCGCCCTCCGCTCGTTCATCGGGCTCACCGTCCCGTTCGCCGAGCGCCCCGGCGCCGCGTACCTGTTGATGGCGACGGACATGGCGATCGGCATGGCCATCTGGATGGGCGTTCGCCGCCACCCGTGGGCCGCGACCCTCGAGATGTGCGCGGCCATGTACGTCCCGGTCGCGCTGGTGCCCCTGGTGTGGACCGGGGTCATCGGAACGATGTCGTTCATGGTCGCGGTCCACGTCCTCATGCTGACCGCCATGCTGGCCGTGCTCCTGCGCCGCCGCCAGCAACTCGCCCACTGCTGACCCGAGCGACCCCACGCCGGGCAGGCGGCGGATCGGCTCGTCCGGCGGGAGATGATCGGATCGGACCGCAGCGGTCGGGCGCGGGCCAGGATGCTTCGGCCAGGCTCGACGTCGAGAGGAGGCCTCGTGATCACGGCACTCAACCGGCTCGTCGACCTCGTCGAAGAGCACCTCACCGAGGAGTTCGACGTCGACGGACTGGGCAGGGCGGTCGGCACCACCGAATACCACCTGCGCCGGATGTTCTCGTCGTTGGCCGGCATGCCGCTGTCGGAGTACGTGCGCCGGCGCCGGATGACCGTCGCCGCCGCCGACGTCGTCCGGGGCGAGGACGACCTGCTCGCCATCGCCGTCCGTTACGGATATGGCTCGACTGAGGCGTTCGGACGAGCGTTCCGGGCGGTCCACGGCGTCGGTCCGAGCGACGTCCGCCGCGACGGAGGCCCTCTTCGCGTCCAACCCCAGCTCAGGTTCCGCCTGACCGTCGAAGGGAGCATCCCCATGGACACCCGCATCGTCGACCGCCCCGCGTTCCGGCTCGTCGGGCATGCAGCCCGGGTTCCCCTGATCCATCAGGGCGTCAACCCGCACATCCAGCGGCACATCACGGCCCTGCCGCAGGAGGAGCATCTGCGGCTGAAGGCCATCGGCAACACCGAACCGGCGGGCCTGCTGCAGGTCAGTGACGACCTCGACCCGGACGGGACCGAGGGCAGTGAGCTGACCTACCTGCACGGGGTCGCCGTCGCCGGGGACACGCCGGTCCCGGACGACCTCGACGCCATCGAGGTGGCGGCCGGCAGGTGGGCGGTCTTCCGCACCGCCGGACCCCATCCGCAGGCCCTGCAGAACGCCTGGGCCGCGACCGCGACCGAGTGGTTCCCCGCCAACCCGTGGCGGCTGCGCCCGGGGCCCTCGATCGTCGCGGTCCTCGACCGCGCCGACGACTTCAGCACCGCGACCTGCGAGCTGTGGCTGCCCGTCGAACCGACGTGACGGACCGGGCGGAGGTCCGGACGGCATGACGGATCCGGCCCGGCCACCTGCCGAAAGGTGGCCGGGCCGGTGCCCAGAGGCGTCCTCCCGCGTACCGGACCTTCGTTGAAGGCCCGCAGACGTGGCCCCGTTCGGCAGGAAAGGGCGAAACGCTGACCGACGGGCTGCTCGAAAACCGCCTTGTTGTCCTGCCGCGCTGTACCTACTGTGCAGTGATGCCCTCGCGAACCCTGACGGTGACCTTCGACGCGCACGACCCGACCCGCCTGGCGCAGTTCTGGGCCGGCCTGCTCGGCCGGGAGGTCGTCGAGGACGCCGGTGGTGCGCTCCTGCCCGGTGACGACACCCAGGTCAGCCTCCGGTTCGCCCCGAGCCGCGCGGAGCAGGTGGCGTCGGCCCGCCGGCTGCACCTGCACCTGACCAGCGCCAGAGCCGACGACCAGCAGCACACGGTCGCCGCGGCGCTGAGGCTCGGCGGCGGCCACCTCGACGTCGGGCAGCGCCCCGAGGAGGGGCACATCGTCCTGGCCGATCCCGAGGGCAACGCGTTCTGTGTGATCGAGGCGGGCAACAACTTCCTCGCCGGGTGCGGCCTGCTCGGCGAGGTCGCCTGCGACGGCACCCGCGCGGTCGGCCTGTTCTGGAGCGAGGCGCTCGGCTGGCCGCTGGTGTGGGATCAGGACGAGGAGACCGCGATCCAGTCGCCGCACGGCGGCACGAAGGTCGCGTGGGGAGGCCCGCCGGTGACCCCGAAGGAGGGCCGGAACCGGCAGCGTTTCGAGCTCGCCCCGGCCGGTGGTGACCAGCAGGCCGAGGTAGACCGGCTGATCTCCCTCGGTGCCACCCGGCTCGAGGTCGGTGCGGACGGCGCCGTCGTGCTGGCCGACCCCGACGGCAACGAGTTCAGCGTCAGCCGGACCTGACCCGGCACGGCGGTCGGGTCGCTCTCGGAAGCGCCGACCCGGCCGCGCGGCGGTCACGTCCGGTTGGGTGCGCCGAGCAGGTACCGCAGCTCGTCCAGCATGACGACCAGCACGCCGACGACCAGCGCGCCGGCGACGGCCGCGACCGCTTCGCCCGGGCGTACGGACCCGGCCGGGGCGAGCGCGCCGGCGGCAGCGACGGCGATGAGGAACGCGTTTCGCCACACGTGGTGCCGGCCCAGCGGCGTGGCGGTGCGGCCGAAACACCGGCAGGTGCCGCCGCCGCGACGCAGGTTCGCGGCGATGGCGACGGTGAAGGCGACCAGCAGGGCGGCCGAGGTGACGAAACCGGCCAGCGGGAACACCGCCAGCAGGACGACGGCGGTGAACTCGGCGGTCACCACGGCCGCGGCGAGGGGCCCGGCCGGCCGGTAGCCCATGTCCCGGACCGAGTTCGTGAACTCGCGGTACGCGGCCCGCCCGGACACCTTGCCGACCGCCGCCGCCAGCAGCACCGTGCCGAGCAGCATCCGGCACCCGATCTCGACGTACATGTCACCGCCTCCCCTTGGCCACGCCGAGGATCGCCTCGCGTGGCACCGCCCCGAAATGCCGCGAGTCCTGGCTGTGGGCGTTGTCCCCGCGTACCGACACGGCGCCGTCAGCCTCGACCCGGTGCACGCGTTTGACCATCCACGTCAGGTCCGCCTCCGGAACGACGTCGCGGGCCCGGAAGACGACCAGGTCACCGGCGGTCGGCGCCCGCCCGACGCGGACGAGGAGCCGGTCGCCGTCGCGCAGCGTCGGCGCCATGCTCTGCCCGCGTACGACCACCAGCCGCCAGCGGCGGCGTAGCCAGCCGGTCACGACGCCGCCAGTTGGTAGCCGTCGGCCTGGAGGCGGAACAGCCGCGCGTACTCGCCGTCGGCCGCCATCAGCTCGTCGTGCCCGCCCGATTCGACGACGCGTCCGGCGTCGAGCACGACGATGCGCCGCGCGTCGCGCAGGGTGCTGAGCCGGTGGGAGATCAACAGGCCGGTGCGGCCGTGCCGGATCCGGGCCAGCGACGCGTGCACCCGGGTTTCGGCATCGGCGTCGAGTCCGGAGCTGGGCTCGTCCAGGATGAGCAGGTCGGCGTCGGCGCGCATCAGCGACCTGGCCAGCGCGACCCGCTGCCACTGCCCGCCGGAGAGCGTCACCCCGGGCTCGCCGTCCTGGTCGGCGAAGGTACGGCTGAGCAACGTGCCGTACCCGTGGGGGAGGGCGCGGAGCCGGTCGTGGATCTCGGCGCGGGCGGCGGCCTCCTCGACCTGTTCGGCCGTGTGCGGCAGCCGGCCGATGCCGACGTTCTCCTCGGCGGTGAGGTCGTAGCACATGAAGTCCTGGAACACCGCCCCCATCCGCCGGCGCACCGTCTCGACCCGCAGCTCGCGCAGGTCCACGCCGTCCCAGGTGATCCGGCCGCGGTCGGGGTCGTAGAACCGGCAGAGCAGCTTGACCAGGGTGCTCTTGCCGGCACCGTTGAGCCCGACCAGCCCGACGGCCTCACCGGCGGTGATCGTGAGGTCGACGCCCCGCAGGATCCACGGGCCGGTCTCGTCGTAGCGGAACCACACGTCCTCGAACCTGATTCCGGAGCGCAGCGGCGGCGCTGGACGAGACCCGTCGGCCAGGTCGGCGGGACTGTCGAGGACGGCGACGTAGTGCCGGAACAGCCGCACGGCCGCGCCGGCCTCGCCGAGCTGGCTGGCGATGCCGGCCAGCCCGCTGTGCGCCGCGCCGAACGCGGCCAGCAGGAGGGTGAGGTCGCCGAGGCTGAGCCGGCCGCGGACCGCGGCGTTCACCGCGATCACCGTCGCGGCGAGCGTCACCGCGGCGCCGGCCAGCGCCCACCAGGTCTGCACCACCGTGGCGTGCCGGGCGGCGGCCAGCTCGATCCGGGCGGCAGCCCGCACGGCGCCGGTGAGCCGGTCGTGGAAGAACCGGCCGAGGTGGTAGAGGCGCACCTCCCGGGTGGCGCGCAGGTCGGTCAGCACGGCCTGGAACAGGAACCGGGCCCGGAACAGGCCGGCGCTGTCCTCGACCGCCCGCGCGGCCCGCCGGGACAGCCGCAGTTGGATGAGGAACTCGGGCACGGCCACGGCGAGCAGGAGCAGGCCGGCCGGCGGCCAGAGGGACGCCAGGATCGCGGCGAAGCCGCCGATGGTGACGACGTTCTGGGCCACGCTGACCGCGAACATGACGACCGCGTACGGAGCCTGGTCGGCGGCCTGCTGGGCCAGCGCCAGCCGGTCGCGCAGGGCCGGCTGCTCGAACGGGCCCAGCCCGAGGAAGCTGTTCAGTTTCCGGTACAGCCGCACGTCGGCGGCGATCGTGATGGCGTGCTGCAACGCCGTGGTGAAGTAGCCGGACACGCGGTTGGCGATCGCCGCCAGGGCACCCAGGACGGCGATCGCCACGGCGTACCAGGTGGCGGTCGACGGGCTCGCCGCGCGGCCCCTGCTGACCTCGTCGAACAGCAGCTTCGTGAACCACGCGATGCCGAGCGGTGGCACCGCGCCGACGAGGACGAGGGCGACCATGGCGGTGAGCGCCTTCGGGTCGGCGCAGCCAAGCCGCAGGGCGGCTCGCAGCGTCGCCACGTCTCAGGCCAGGACCGGAAGCTGGTGGCTGGCGCCGACGACGACGCCGTCGACCACCGACAGCACGGCGGGGAACCCCTTGACCCGGAACTCCTTCTCGGCCTGCGCCTCGGAGATCGTCGCCGTGTCGAAGGCGGCCAGGCGGGGGGCCATCGCCGCCGTCTCCGCCGGCGTGCCGATCATGAACACCAGGGTGTCGTGGCGGTAGCGCTCGGCGTCGTCGGTGAGCGCCTCCAGGAGATCCTGGCAGGGTGGGCAGCTGGGGGTCAGCATCACCACCGTGCGCCGGCCGGTGGCCAGGTCGGCGTGCGGGGAGCCGCTGACATCCAGGCCCGGGGCGGGCAGCACCTCGGGAACGGGCTCGCCACCGTGGTCGTGGGCGTGGCCGGCCTGCACCTCGCGCAGCCGCCGGGCGAGGGCCAGGGTCAGGACGAGGTTGAGCACGGCGACCGCGCCGACGACGGCGATGGCGGCGTAGGCGAAACCTGACATGGGAACTCCTCGGCGAGTCAGAGGGTGGGGGCCGCGCCGGACGGCGCGGCCCCCGGGGGAAGTCAGGTCAGCAGACGCCGACCTTCTTGGTGTAGCAGATCGGCCGCGACGTCGAGGTCACGCAGGAGCCGTAGCAGTTGTAGTAGCCCTGCCGGTAGTAGCGGAAGTACGTGCCGCCCGAGCAGTAGCCGTTGGACGCGACGCACCCGCACGCCTGGCCGTTCTCCGGCACGCAGGCGCCGGCCTCCTCGCGGCCGAGCACCTTGCCGAGCACGGCGTCGCCGACGCGGGTGATGATCCTGGTCATGGGCAAACCTCCTTGTGGGGGTGGTTGCCCATCACTGTGCGGGCCGCCGCTGCGCGCGCCCTGCGCTGCTACTGCGCGCCGGCTGCGCTCCGCCAGCCCACCAGCCGTCCGCGCAGGTCGTCGACGTACGCGGCGTCGAAGTGCTCGAAGATGCGCAGCGCCTCCTCGCCCAGCGCGACGGCCCGCTCGGGCCTGCCCAGGGCGGCCTGCGCACGCGCCAGCAGGCTCAGCGAGTTCGCCAGCGGGAACGGCTGCCCCAGGCCGCGCAGCATCGCCACCGAGCCTTCCAGTTCGGGCACCGCCCGTCCCGCGTCGCCCTCCTCCAGGTGCACCTTGCCGAGCAGCCGGCGGGAGATCGCCTCGCCCCACTCGTGGCGCATCTCGCGGAACGCCGACACCGTCCGGGTCAGCAGCCGGCGCGCGGCGTCGGTGTCGCCGGCGGCGAGGTGCGTCGCGGCCAGCGCCTGCTCGGCGGTGGTCACGCTGACCCGGTCGCCGAGCCGGCGCGCGGCGGTCACCGCCTGCCGTAGCTGCTCCAGAGCCTGCGGCCACTGCTCGGCGTGCCGGTGCAGCAGCCCGATGCTCTCCCGCGCGAGCGCCTCGCCCCACAGGTCACCACCATCGGAAAATAGCCCAAGGGCCGCGGTGAGGGCGGCGTGGGCGAACGGTGAGGTGAGTTGGTACTGCCCGTGTTGCTCGCCGAGGGTCAGCAGCACGTGCCCGCCGACCGGGCCGACCGGCCAGTGCGCCGCGCACGTCCGCACCATCAGCAGCAGCGCGGCGTCCGCCTCCCGCAGCCGGCCGAGGTGACGGCAGCACAGCGAGTAGCCGTGCAGCGCGACGAGCCGGTGTGCCACCAGCGGCCCGCGGCTGTCCCGGTGTGCCGCGCGCAGCAGCGGAACGGCCTCGGCGTGCCGGTTCACCATCCGGTAGGCCGTGCCCAGGTGCAGCCGCAGCGACATCCGGGTCGGCGCCGGCAGGTCGGCGGCGCGGTCGAGCACGCCGCGCAGGCAGTCGACGAAGTCGGGCAGGTGCTGGCTGCGCATCATCGCGAAGTTGCCCATCGTGCAGGCCAACCGCCCCGCCAGGTCGACCGCGTCCAGCCGGAGCAGGTCCCGCACCGCCGCGACCAGGTTCTCCCGCTCCGCCTCGAACCAGTCGACGGCGTCCCAGGCGTCGATCGCGGACACCGCGTCCGCCACCGGCAGGGCCTTGCAGGGCAGCGCCGCGGCGGCGCGTTCGGCGTACGCGTGCAGTCGTCCGTACCAGGCGACCACCTGGTCGGCGCTCACCTCGGTGCGCTCCCGGGCGTGCAGCCGGACCAGGTCGTGCATGCGGACCCTGCCGCCGGGCTCGGCGGTCAGCAGGTGGGCCCGGCACAGCTGTTCCAGCAGCGGCTCGGTGCTGTCGTCCCACATGCCGAAGCTGCGCAGCGACGTACGGCTGAGCACCGCGAGCAGCCGTGCGGCGGGCGGTGGCAACCGCTCGAACCCGACGGTGAAGCTGCTGCGCACGTCGAGCCCGTCGAGCGACAGCTCATCGAGGCGGCGCCGCTCGTCGCGCAGCCGGTCGCGCAGCCGCGCCACCGGCATCGCCTCCCGCTCGGCCAGCCGTACGCCGGCAATGCGCAACGCGAGCGGCAGGCGGCCGCACAGCTCCACCACGTCGACGGCCGCCGCGGCCTCGCGATCGAGCCGCTCCGCGCCGGCGAGCCCGGCCAGCAGGTCGAGGCCGTCGTTGACCGGCAGGACGTCGAGCGGGACGACCTCGGTGCCCGGCAGCCCGGGCAACGCCGCCGTGCTGGTGACGAGCGCAGCGCTGCCGGCGGGCGGCAGCAGCGGGCGCACCTGCGCCGCGTCCGCCGCGCTGTCCAGCATCACCAGCATGGGCTGGTCGGCGAGCACGGAACGGTACAGCGCCGCGCGTTCATCGACCGCCGCCGGGATGGCCTCGCCGGCCACCCCGAGGGCGCGCAGGAAGGCGCCGAGCACCGTGCCGGGCCGCGTCGGGTCCGTGGTGTTGCCGCGCAGGTCCGCGTAGAGGCACCCGGCCGGGAAGCGGTGGCGGCTCTCGTGCGCCGCGCGCAGCGCGAGGGTGGTCTTGCCCGTTCCCGCGAGCCCGGTCACGACGACGATCTGCGCGGCCCCGGTGGCTGGGGGGTTGCGCCCCAGCAACGACAGCAGCAGCCCGAGCTCCTTGTCCCGGCCGACGAAGTCGCCGGGGACGCCCGGGAGCTGGTTGGGGCGAACCCGCGCCGGCGGGGACGGCTCCTGCTCGCTGCCGAGAATTTCCCGGTGCATCTGTCGCAGCTGCGGCCCCGGGTCGATGCCGTGCTCCTCGGCGAGGAGGCGGGCTCCGGTCCGGTACACGGCGAGCGCCTCCGCCTTCCGGCCGCTGCGGTGCAGGGCCACCATGAGCTGGCCGCGCAGCCGCTCCCGGAGGGGCCGGTCACGCACCAGCGTGGTCAGTTCCGGCACCAGCTCCTGATGCAGTCCGAGGGACAGCAGAGCCTCGACGCGCAGCTCGACCGCGTGCTCGCGGAGCTCGTGCAGGCGGTCACGCTCGACGTCGACCAGCCTCGCGTCGACGTCGACGAACGCGTCGTCGCGCCAGCGCGCCAGCGCCCGGTCGAGCAGCTCCACGGCACAGCGGGCGTCGGTGGCGGTCGCGGCGGCCCGCACGTCGGCGGCGAACTCCGCCGCGTCCAGCACCGCCGCGGCGTTCAGCTCGTAGCCGGGTGACCTGGTGAGGATCAGCTCGGGCGTCGCACCGCGCCGGACCGAGGCGACGAGCGCCTGGACCCGGTTGCGCGCACCCGTCGGCGGGTGGTCCGGCCAGAGTCCGTCGATCAGGCGGTCGACGGAGACGATGCGTCCATGATGGGCCGCCAGGCTCGCGACGAACGCCCGTTCCAGCGGGGCGAGCGACACAGCTACCCCGTCGACGCTCAACTCGATCCGTCCGAGGACGCCGATCCGATACCCGCGCACCGCGCAAAGCTAGCGCGGCGGCCACTGGTTGCGCTTTGGGCGGTTCGCCCGACCTGCTGCCGCCGCGCCTGGCCCGGGCGGCGGGTGCGGTGCGGGTCGGCCCGGATCGCGACGGCCACAGTGATCAATACCTCACCGGGCGCTCGGGGGTCTCGCCCCGGCCATCGACGTCGATAGGGTGCGGGCCGGTCTGTCTATCCAGAAGGGACACATCCTGATGCTGCGTCGGATCACGTCGCTCTTCGCGGCGACGGTGCTCGCCGTGGTCACGTCCGTCACCGTTGCCGCCTCGCCGGCCATGGCCGGCGCGAACGCGATGGCCTGGACGTACGCCGGTGGAACCGCCCGGGGCCAGGCCGTCTGGTACCACGACGGGGACAGCCTCAAGGTCTGCGACATGAGCGCCGACGGCCGCGGCATCCGGGGCGTCATCTACTCGTACAACTCCGCGGGCGGCTACTGGGTGAACGAGTTCTCGGTCGCCGACTCGAACTCCTCGGACGGCTGCAAGACCGGGTCGAAGAACGTGCCGGACGGGCGGAAGGTCGAGGTCGTGGTCTACCAGTACTGGTCCGACTCGACGTGCTGCGCCGAGAGCTCGTACGGCGTCGCCTGAGCTGACCGGACGCCGGCCCGTCCGTTCCCGGCGGGCCGGCCCGCCGGTGGCTTCCGCCCGGGTCGGCGCCCGGCCGAACCTGGCCAGCCGACCGGTGCAAGGCCGGCCCGACCGCGGTCAGGGCCGGTGCTGGCCCGGCCGACGGCGGATGATGCCCAGGTCGGTGGCGGCGGCGGTGGCGGCGGTGCGCGAGTCGACGCCGAGCTTGGTGTAGATGCGGGCCAGGTGGGATTTCACTGTTCCCTCGGTGAGGTGGAGGCGGCGCCCGATGGCCTGGTTCGACAGCCCGTCGGCGACCAGGGCGAGGACCTCGGTCTCCCGCCGGGTCAGCGCGGTGCCGGGTGTGCGCAGCCGGTTCATGAGCCGGTCCGCGACCGCCGGGGCCAGGGTGGCGCGGCCGGCGGCGGCGGTGCGTACGGCGGCGGCCAGGTCCTCGGTGGGGGCGTCCTTGAGCAGGTATCCGGTGGCACCGGCCTCGATGGCGGGCAGGGTGTCGGCGTCGGAGTCGTAGGTGGTGACGATCAGGACGCGGGGGGCGTCCGGTCGGGCGGTGATCGCGGCGGTGGCCTCGGCGCCGTTCATGCCTGCGCCGAACTGCAGGTCCATCAGCACGACGTCGATGTCGCCCTGGGCGGCGCGGGCGACGGCACCCTCGGCGGTGTCGGCCTCGGCCACGACCACGAGACCGGGTTCGGCCGCCAGCACGGCGCGCAGCCCGGCCCGCACGACGGGGTGGTCGTCGGCGAGGAGCAGTCGGATCGGGCTGTCGCTCATGAGTCGGCGTCGGGTTCGTCAGCGCCACGGGTGACGAGGGGTAGTCGGGCGGCCAGGGCGGTGCCGTGGCCGGGAGCGGATTCGACGCTCAGGCTGCCGCCGACCGACCGCATGCGGGCGCGCATGGCGGCCAGGCCGAACCCGCCGTCCTCGGATCGTCGCGGGAGCGGTTGGCCGGGATCGAAGCCGGTCCCGTCGTCCACGACGCCGAGGACGACGTGGTCGCCGAGGTAGTTGAGGGTGAGCGCCGCGGTGGTGGCGTCGGCATGGCGGACGGTGTTGGCCAGGGCGGACTGGGCGACCCGTAGCAGAGCGACCTCGTGTGCGGTGGGCAGCGGGACAGGGGTGCCGGTGACCCGGAAGTGTGCGGTGACCCGGTGCCGAGCGCTGGTGGTGGCGCACAGCCGCTCCAGCGCGCCGGCCAGCGTGGCGCCGGCCAGGGCCGGCGGGCTGAGGGCGGCGACGAAGCGGCGTGCCTCGGCGAGATTGTCCACGGCGGCCTGGCGGGCCTGGCCCACGTAGTCGACGGCGGCCTCCGGCCCGCCGGGCAGGGCGCGTTCGGCGGCGCGCAGCAGCAGCTCGATGCTGGACAGGCCCTGGGCGAGCGTGTCGTGGATCTCGCGGGCGAGACGCTCCCGCTCGGCCAGCACACCGGCGTCGTGCTGCGCTCGAGCGAGGTCCGCGCGGGTCGCGGTGAGCTGCTCGATCAGGCGCCGCCGTTGTTCGCTCTCCCGGTACAAAGCCTGGTATCCCCACACCACCGCCACCGCCACCGCGGCGCCGAGCGCCGGGCCGATCACCAGGGCGGTGCTGAAGGAGCCCCGGTGGCCGGCGAGGGCGATGATCGCCGCCAGCGCGGTCGCGGCCACGGCTAGCAGGCCGGCCCGCCGCGGCAGCAGGTGTAGCTGGAGGAAGTACAGCGGGAAGGCGACCCACACCCCGTCGGGGGACAGGGCCAGCAGCACCAACCACGCCGCTGCCATCGCGACCAGCCACCAGACGGCGGCCCTCCGGCGGCGACGGATGCCGGGCAGGAGCGCGCCGGCCGCGTACACCAGCGCGAACACCGCCGCGGCGACGACGATGATCGCGGCATCCGGTCTGCCGTCGGCCACGGCGCGTGCGCCGGCCAGGACGAGCAGGGTGACGACCAGCAGGTGGAGGCACCAGGCCAGGGCCCGGGTGGCGGGGGTCAGGGCGGGAGCGGTGGTGTCCACAGGTCCTCCACCTTAGGAAGCGGACCGGCGAGCGGCCTCCATCAAAAGTTAGAACCCGCGTGCCGCCTTCCGGGCCCGGAAGTGCCAATCCATGGCAGATGCCCGGGCCGGGGCCTGGCGGGGACCGTGGAGGTCACCACTTCACCGTCAGAAGGGCAGGCCAGGGCCGTGTTCGTCGCCTGGAGAGACCTGAAGTTCGCCAAGGGGCGGTTTGCCCTGATGGGCACGGTCATCGTGCTGATCACCCTGCTGGTCGGCCTGCTGTCCGGGCTGACCGCCGGTCTGGCCCAGCAGAACGTCTCCGCGATCACCGGCCTGCCCGCCGACAAGATCGCCTTCGGTCCACCGAGCGGCGGGCGGGACCTCTCGTACGCCAACTCCACCGTCACGGAGATGCAGTGGCGGCGGTGGGCCCAGACTCCGGGGGTCACCAGCGCCGAACCGATCGGCATCACGACGACCAGGGCCGCTGCGGGCGACAGGAGCGCCGGGGTCTCCGCCTTCGGCGTCCTGCCGGGCTCCCGGCTCGCCCCGGACAGCGGCAAGCTCGACGGACAGCGGGTGGTGCTGTCCGCCCCGGCCGCCGACGACCTGGGCCTGGCGTCGGGCGACCAGCTCACCCTGGCCGGGCAGCGCCTGACAGTAGCCGCCATCCACGGCGACGCGTTCTTCAGCCACACCCCCGTCATCTGGACCAGTCTCGGCGTCTGGCAGCAGATCGCACCGCCCACCGGCGGCAGCGGCGGCCCGACCGCTACCGTGATCGCCCTGACCACCACCGCCGGCGCCGACGTGGCAGCCGCCGACCGGGCCGCGGGCACCAGGACGACCTCCAGGAACGACTCGCTGTCCGCGATCGGCTCCTACACCTCCGAAAACGGCTCCCTGCAGCTCATGCGTGGTTTCCTGTTCGCTATCTCCGCTCTGGTCATCGGTGCCTTCTTCACCGTCTGGACCATCCAGCGCAGCACCGACGTCGCCGTCCTCAAGGCCCTCGGCGCCCCCGCCGCTCACCTGCTGAAGGACGCCCTCGGCCAGGCCGTCGTCCTGCTCGCCGGCGGCACGCTGATCGGCACCGGCATCGCCGCCGGTCTCGGCGCCGTCGTCTCCGGTTCGGCCGTGCCGTTCGTCCTGGCCCCCGCCACGGTTCTCGTTCCGGCCGCGGTGATGATCCTGCTCGGCGTGCTCGGGGCCGCCCTGTCCATCCGCCGGATCACCTCCGTCGACCCGCTCACCGCCCTGGGAGCCGCCCGATGAGCCTCAGCCTGACCGACGTCACCCTCACCTATCCCGACGGGGATTCCCGCCTGACCGCCCTCGACCGCGTCACCCTGGACGTCGCCAAGGGCAGCCTGACCGCCGTCGTCGGCCCCTCGGGCTCCGGCAAGTCGAGCCTCCTCGCGGTCGCCGCCACCCTGATCACTCCTGACTCCGGCGTCCTCGCCATCGACGGCACGACCACCTCCGGCCTGCCCCGCGCACAACTGACCGACCTTCGCCGCCGCACGATCGGTATCGTCTTCCAGCAGCCGCACCTGCTGCCGTCTCTGACCGCCGCCGAACAACTGCAGGTTCTGGCCGAGATCGACGGCCGGTCTGCCGCCAAGGCCCGTGGCCGTGCCATGGAACTGCTCGACGCCGTCGGTCTCGCCGGCCAGGCCCGGCGCCACCCGCACCAGCTCTCCGGTGGTCAACGTCAGCGCGTCAACATCGCCCGGGCGCTGATGAACGACCCCACCATCCTGCTGGTCGACGAACCCACCAGCGCCCTCGACCGCGAACGAGGCGCGGCGGTCATCGACCTGATCACGCGCCTCACCCACCAGCAGGGCACGGCTACCGTCCTGGTCACTCACGACCGCGCCCACCTCGCGGCCGTCGACCGGGTCGTCGAGATGCACGACGGACGCCTCCGCGTCCCGACACCAGCCTGACTGGGCACACCGTCCGGAATGCCGGTGAGCGGAGAGGATGGGCGCGGCCGCCGCGCTCCGGTTGCCGATCGGTCAGGTGGCTGCCTTCGCTTCGCCGATGGCCTGGTCCAGGATCTCCAGGCCGAGGGCCAGCTCCTCAACCGTCGCGGTGAGCGGCGGCGCGATCCGGAAGGTGCCACCCATGCCGGGCAGTTGCACGACGTTCATGTGGAGCCCGAGTTCGAGACAGCGGCGGGTGATCCGGGCGCCGAGAGCGTCCGAGCGCTGCCGCGTCTCCCGGTCGACGACGAGTTCGACGCCCTGCATCAGGCCGCGTCCCCGTACGTCTCCCACGACGTGGTGCCGGCCGCGTATCTCGAGCAGGCCAGCGCGGAGGAACTCGCCGAGATCCCGCGCCCGGACGTCCATCTGTTCCTCTTCGAGGACGTCGAGCACGGTGTTGCCGACGGCGGCGACGAGCGGATCGGACACGTGGGTGGTGTAGAAGAGGTACCCGCGCTCGTGTGCCGTGCGTTCGATCTCCTCGCTGGTGACCACCGCGGCGAGCGGTAGGCCGGCGCCCAGCGTCTTGGAGAGGGTGAGGATGTCGGGCACGATGCCGTCGCGCTGGAACGCGTACCACGTGCCGGTGCGGCACAGACCGGTCTGCGCCTCGTCGACGATCAGCAGCATGCCGCGCTCACGGCACTTGGCTGCCAGCGCGGCGAAGTAGCCCGGGGGCGGCTCGATGACGCCGCCGGAGCTGAGGATCGGTTCGACGATGCAGGCCGCGAGACTTCCCGACGACTGGGCGTCGACGAGGGCGAAGCCGTAGTCGAGTTGCCGCTGCCAGTCCAACTCGCCGTCCGGGGTGGTGAAGTCGGGACGGTACGGGTT